>DWYO01000298.1 GCA_019118725.1 Candidatus Parabacteroides intestinavium
ACCGCCTCCGGAAGAAACAGGTATCGGTTGCCCACTGATGAGTGCATCGGCTACCGCAAAAATCATATTGCGAACTGAAGGTATAGCCAACTGGCCGAGCAATGTATTCAGTTCTGACTCCAAATTTTCGTTTGTGTCTGAAAGAGTTTTATTCTCACGTCTCAACTGATTAGTTAGTTTAGACAAACCCGGTTTTTAAGAAGAAAAACCGCAATTTAGACAAACAAACCGTACCATAAAACACCAATGCGACAAACAAATTATACTTGTTTATCGCATTGATATTTAATTGTTTAACTAATCTGAAGGCTATCAATATTCCTCCTCGTTGAAGAAGAAATCCTCTTTACTTGGGTAATCCGGCCAGATATCTTCCATACATTCGTAGATATCGCCCTCATCTTCTATTTCCTGCAAGTTCTCAATCACTTCTAATGGAGCTCCTGAACGCTGAGCATAATCAATAAGTTCATCTTTTGTGGCAGGCCACGGTGCGTCTTCCAATTTTGAAGCTAATTCCAATGTCCAATACATAGTTTTTTTAGTATTAAAGACTACCCAGAGGGTAGTCAAGGTTCAAATTTTTCCGCAAATGTATAATATTATTTTTTAGATACAAGTATAATCCCAAATAATTTCTTTTCCATTATTCTTCAGACACTCTTTCCGAGCCAGAACAAATAGATAATCAGAGAGTCTGTTGATGAAAATTAATACGGCATCCTCTACCTCGCTTTCCTCAGCCAGGCTGTAAATACGCCGTTCGGCACGCCGGCATACCGTCCGGCATACGTGCGCCAATGAGGCGGATCGGCATCCTCCCGGCAGGACAAAATTATTCATCTTCGGCAAAGTTGCGTCTATCCGGTCTATTTCCTCTTCTATTCTTGTGATACTTTCCGGTGTAACCTTGCTCTCGATATGCAATTCTGTTGTTGTCTGGTCGGTAGCCAGATAGGAACCGATGGTAAAAAGTTTGTGCTGGATGAATGCAAGAAAATCCAGATCCTGTTGTTCCTCCAATGAGGTCATCAGCAATCCGATAAATGAATTCAGTTCATCGATAGTTCCATAACTCTCTATTCTCCGATGTACTTTCGATACGCGCCGTCCACCTACCAGCGAGGTAGTGCCTTTATCCCCGGTTCGTGTATATATCATACTTTTTGTCATATTCTTTTCTTTAGATTTTCAATCTCTTCGTAAGGGGTGCAAATATATGTGTTTTGTTTTAATAATAAAAGAGGAAGAAGGGAATATAATTTTTTTCTAAAATTACCCAGTAGGGTGGTAAACGCATGGTACATAATATCTATTTTTGTGATGTTTTAAGGATAAATAGAATGAAAAAACGAATAAGATGAAATCAGAAAGAATGAAATGTTCGCTATGGAAGCGAATAGTGTGGGGCGTAAGTCTTGTGTTGGGCATTTTGGTACTGGCTTTTGCTGGTCTGGTGGCTTATGCCTATTGGTTCTATGAAGAACCGATGGCCAAGAGCTATTATCTGAGCGAATTGCCTTTAACGAAAGAGGCGTTTGCTGAAGATTTTGAGGAGATACACCGGACGGTGGTGGAGAACTATTCGCTCTATCCGCAGAAAGGGATCGATATGGATTCGCTGCACCGGGTCTATGCGGAGCGGGTGGCACAAGCGAAGACGACAACCGATTATGGGAAACTGGTGATTGAATATATTGCAGCTTTGCACGCCGGCCATGCCTCTACACCTTTTGCGCTCTATATGGCACCGGCGGATTTGGTCGTTATCCAAGATTCGTTGTTCGTAAACAAACCGGGCGAATACCTTCGCCAATATGGATTCCAAGACAAAGACCGGATTGTGGCGGTAGATGAGAGACCTTTGCTCCAATGGGCAGAAGGGCAAGAGAAATATGTGTCGGCCTCAACGCCATCGGACCGGCATTTCCGGGCCATGCGCAATGTCTTCCGGAGTCCGGTGGACAGCTTGCGCCATTATACGGTATGCCGTCAGGATGATACCTTGCATATCGAATTACCTCTACGGCGTTACGACTATTTCCAGAACAACGCCCCATGGAGCAAGGCGGTTGAGGTGAAAATATTGCGAGATAGTATCGGGTATATGAATATCCATACTATGATGCCGCCGGTGATGGAAGAGTTTGAAGCTTGTTATCCGCAAGTGCGTAATTTGCCTTATCTGATTATTGATGTACGCGGCAATGGCGGAGGGAATAGTGGCAACGGACGGGATATTTGCCGACATTTCATCCGCCAGCCTCAACCTCATTGCGTGGGGTTGCAAAAAACGATGGAGCCAACGGACGATGCGTATCAAGGCAAAGTATTCCTATTGACCGGCCCCATTACCTTCTCGGCGGCCGAGAGTTTTACGTTGGATATGAAAGAGAGCGGAAATGCTACGCTCGTGGGCGAGCCTACGGCAGGTGACACGGGCAACCATCCGGTGAACTTCTCTACTTCGCATGATGTCTGGTTCCGTGTTCCAACCCGCGAACCGCAAAACTCTCCGAAAGGGTTTCCGATGGAAGGCGTGAACATTCAGCCGCATTATGTAGTGCATCAGACCGTAGATGACTTTATGCAGGATAAGGATACCCAATTGGAATATGTGCTGAGGCTGATTTCAGGAGAGTAACATCAGATGTACATGCCTATCGGATGTGCAGATATCCAAAAAGAAAGAAGGAGTCAGGCTTTTACACCTAACTCCTTCCTGCTCAGTGTCGGGGTGACTGGATTCGAACCAGCGACCACACGCCCCCCAGACGCGTACTCTAACCGGGCTGAGCTACACCCCGAATCTTGTTTCGGGTGCAAAAGTACGTTTTTGTGTGGATTTGCGCAAGTCTTTTTCCGTTTTTCTGATTTTTTTCTTCGGAAAACCTTGGATAAGAAGCTTCAGAAGATTGGGAATCAGACTAATTGGAAGTCTAATTGTTTGCGGGCCAAGTTGGCTTGTGCCACCCGGATCGTTATCGGATCGCCCAAACGATACTGATGTTTGTTTCTCCGACCTATCAAGCAATAATTTTTCTCGTCAAATTCATAATAATCATCATCCAGATCACGTAATGGAATCATGCCCTCACATTTGTTTTCGTTTAGCTCTACATACAATCCCCATTCCGTCACGCCGGAGATTACACCATCGAATACCTGGCCTAACTTATCACTCATAAATTCGACCTGCTTGTATTTTATGGAGGCTCTTTCCGCATTGGCGGCTATCTGCTCCATAGACGAGCAATGATCGCACAAATCCTCGTACTTCTTCTTCGTGACGCTTCGTCCTCCCGCCATATACCGTTCCAGCAAGCGATGTACCATCATATCCGGATAGCGTCGGATAGGCGAAGTGAAGTGGGTATAATAATCAAATGCCAATCCGTAATGCCCGATGTTCTCGGTCGAATATTTCGCCTTTTGCATAGCGCGGATGGCTACGGTCTCGATGAGGTTCTCTTCCGGTTTTCCTTGAACCTGGTCCAATAGTGAGTTGATGCCTTTTGAGATATCCCGCGTTTTCCCATCCGTCTTGAACCGATACCCGAACCTGCGGATAAAAGTGGCGAAATTCTCCATTTTGTCCGGATCCGGGAGTTCATGGATACGATAGACAAAAGTCTTCTTCGTCTTGCCTTTGGGCGGGCGGCCTATAGATTCGGCTACGGTGCGGTTGGCCAGCAACATGAACTCCTCGATCAGCTTGTTGGCATCCTTGGAAACTTTGAAATAGACGCTCAGAGGCTTTCCCTTCTCGTCAATTTCAAATTTAACCTCGGTTCGGTCGAAATTGATAGCCCCCTCCTTGAACCGCTTTTCGCGCAATTTCTTCGCCAGTCCGTTCAATGCCAGGATAGCCTCCTTGCAATCCCCTTTGCCAGTCTCAATGACCTCCTGCGCCTCTTCATACGTGAAACGCCGGTCGCTTTTGATGATGGTCCGGCAGATATGCGAGCGCACGACATCCGCGTTCGCGTTCATCTCGAAGATAACCGAGAAACACAATTTCTCTTCGTTCGGACGTAACGAACAAATCTGATTGCAGAGACGTTCGGGAAGCATCGGGATGGTCCGGTCGACCAGATAAACCGATGTGGCACGCGATTGCGCCTCCCGGTCGATACTTCCGTCTGCTTTTACATAATACGTCACATCAGCGATGTGCACGCCTACTTCCCAGTTCCCGTTCTCCAGTTGGCGTGCCGATAGGGCATCATCAAAATCCTTGGCATCTTTCGGGTCGATGGTGAAGGTCAGTACCTGACGGAAATCCTCGCGTCGGGCAATCTCCTCATCGGGAATCACATCCGGAATCCGGTCTGCTGCTTTTTCCACATTCTCCGGATATTTGTAAGGCAAGCCGAACTCGGCCAGGATAGCGTGCATCTCCGTGTCGTTTTCCCCCGATTTACCTAAGATATCGATGACTTCGCCCAACGGATTTTTGGCATCTTCGGGCCATTCTACAATCCGCACGATGGCCTTATCACCATTCTTACCCCCTTTCAATTGTTTTTTCGGAATAAAGATATCATTAGCCAGAGTCTTATCTTCGGTGATGAGGAAAGCAAACCCCTTTTCCACCTGCAGACGCCCTACAAACGTCCGTTCTTTGGCCTCCAGTATCTCTACCACTTCGCCTTCCGGTTCGGCATTCTTGCGGTGGGCGAACATTTGTACCTTCACCTTATCGCCATCCATGGCATGAGCCGAATTGCGCTCAGCGATGAATACCGGCGTACCTCCATCTTCGGGCAGGAAGGAATTCTTCCCGTTACTCCGCCGGACAAAGGTGCCTGTTACTACTACCCCTTTGTGGTTAAGCTGATACCGGCCGCGGTCTATCTCTTTCAGGTATCCGCCCAAGGCCATATCCTCCAGGATGGATGCCACGTGAACTTTGTCCACCTGACTCACCACACCGATTTGCTTGCTGACCTGTTTATAATTATAGGATAGCGAAGGCGAAGACTCGAACAAAGAAACGATATGATGCAACATCGCCTCTTTTTTCATCCGTTTGCTCCGGCCTTTCTTTTCTTTACTTTTTTTTGAATCTTTCTTTTTTGCCATAATTTCAATCATTAAAAATCCTCCGATACTTCGTAGTAACGCCTCCTCTATAAACAGAGAAGGTAAAAAGAATACTCTCTGGTGCGGGGGGATCTTTACTTTCCAACCATCCAAATATAGCTATTTTTTGTGAATAGTCTGTATAATTTGAATGAAATATTCGTTACATACGTTTGTTTCTTTGCGTGGACGTTTACGGAACCCCCGTTGTCAATGTGTCAAAATGATAATTTATCCCCTCCAAAACTTCGTTATTTCAGCCCGCCGGGCGAAAAGATTGGAACGAAGCCCTTCTCATAGAGTTGAGAGCCTCGGTTTTACCCAATAACCCGTTGGTTATTATCGGATTAAGGCAAAGGAAAACTTTTCTGGAAAAACTTCGTTTAGGAGAAAATCGACCCTCTATGTGTCCGGATAGTCCTGCTTTTTCCACCACTTATCCCTTGTTTTTGCCCGAATAAAGGATATTCCCGGAAAAAGATGCCTATCATTTCTTTCGAACGTAGGCATCTTTGATGCCAGAGAACGCATGCTTTGGCGGGAAACGTAGGCATGAATCGAAGAGGATGATGCTTCATTTCCCTTAAAAATACCGTTTTTTTCGTCTGTTTTACGCCTTTCTTCAAAAAGTTGAGTTAGCGGAAATAGCGAAAATATAGCATTTTGTTCATAAAACCATCGGTTCGTTATCTATCTGGCAATTCAGATTCATTCGGATTCCGCCCAAATTCTCCGGATAGTTTCCTCCTGATTGTACCCGAATGGCGCATTCTCGCTTCGCGTATTGGCGCGATAGATATTTTGAGTCTGGTTCGGACTGCAAATCCACCTTATGCCCGGCATCTCCACATGTCCGTTCGGGTCGTGAGTTTTGACCCATTTCCACGCATATTCCAGCCATTGGTTTCGGTAAGCTTCCGGTTGTTTGGCGAACCAACTGATCTCGTCCCATCCCCAAGGGAAGTAAGAGGTGGTGTCCGCCCGGTTTACCGGTTCCTCTTTTCCGTAGTTGTCAATCTCGACCAGATAAGGCATACTCTCGCATTTCCAGCCTGAGGGCGTCTCGCATCCGATGCTTTTTCCGAAGATGGCATCCAGGTGATTCATGCGCAATTCGGCTGGTTGAACCTCGCCTTCTTGCCAGGGGTGGGAGGTAGGAACCGCACAAATCCGCATCGGGAAGGAATTGAAGTCCAAAAGACTCTTCCCGTTTACCACCATTCCGCCTTTAGGCGTATGCGCATCCAGGATAACCCAGTGCCGGCGGGCATGTTGCTTCGCATAAGAACGGATATGAGAAATCAATTGGATCCAGTGCGTCCGTTCGGGATCGTTCATTCCGATAAGCTCGATTTGCCCTAAGTGGAACGCCTCGCATCCTATATTCATATACGAACAGGCCAGGAAATAAAACCAGAGTTTAGTTTCTTGCCGGCTGATGTCCGGGACACTCCCGCCTTTGTGCCAGTGATCTACATATTTCCCCTCCACATTCAGCATATCCGCATAACGGAAACATCGCTTTTCCGGCTTCATCCCTAATCCTTTGAAGGCCCAGGCGGGGATTTCTATCTGCTCCACCTCTTCCGAGATGGCTTCGAAAAGGCATCCTTGAAAGACCATATCCGGGTCATAGGCGTGCAATTCTTCGGTGATAGCCTTAGCCTTTGACCAGAATGACGGATCGGCCAGGACGTGTTCTTTTTCCCAAACCATGATAGCACGTCCCACAAACTTGACTCCGATATGCTTCATCATCCGGATGTCATCGGCCAGTTGCGCCTCACCCTCACCGGGTACTAAGACATTCGATAGGGTCATCGAGCGGTCCAGGTAATTCTCTAAAACCTCTCGTTGAATACCTTTTTCATCAAAATAATAGGACTTCTCTTTCGCGTTCAATGTAAAAACGAGCAGGAGAGAAGCCAATAATGTTTCAATAATACGTATCATTTTAGTTTATGAG
>DWYO01000299.1 GCA_019118725.1 Candidatus Parabacteroides intestinavium
TGTTTTTAATGGTGTAGACGGGATGTTGCTTTATAGATTTTTATTAAATTTGTCCCAACTGAATAATAACAAACAAAAAACTACAAGTATGAAATTAAAAAACACTCTCTTGATTGCTCTTTCGTTCCTGACGACTGTAGGCATCCCGCTACGCGCGGAAACACCTGAACAAAAAGCTGAACGTATGGAATGGTTCTCACGGGCCAAGCTTGGAATCTTTATTCATTGGGGTATCTATTCCAAGGGGGAAACTTCTGAAAGCTGGGCGTTCCATAACAAGACGGTTACGCTGGATGATTATATGAAGCAGAAAGAGGCTTTTACCGCTTCGAACTATGATCCGGCCTATTGGGCTAAACTTATTAAAGAAAGTGGGGCGCAATATACGGTTATTACCACAAAACATCATGATGGATTTGCGCTTTGGGATACCCAGGCGGGAGACTTTAGTGCGGTGAAATCTTCACCGGCGGGGCGTGACGTCCTAGCTCCTTTTGCTGAAGAAGTGAGAAAGCAAGGCATAAAACTGGGATTCTATTATTCTTTGATAGATTGGCCGAGAGAGGATTATCCGAATATCTACCGGGAAGGGCCGGCGCGCTATGATATTTACAAAGAGCCGGAACGCTGGAAGCATTTCGTGGATTTTAATTTCGCACAACTGAGAGAGTTGAATACAACCTGGAAACCGGATTTGTATTGGTTCGATGGGGATTGGGAGCAGAAAGCCGAGGACTGGAAGGCTAAAGAAATCGTAGAGATGCTCCGGGAAACCAATCCGGGTGTGATCGTCAATTCACGCATTCAAGGATATGGGGATTATGATACACCTGAACTGGGAGTACCTGTTACCCGTCCTGCATCCAAATGGTGGGAGACCTGTATGACAATCAATGATTCGTGGGGGTATCGGATCGGTGATACCAATTATAAGAGCCAGATGGTTATCTTGCGTATGCTGGTGGACTGCATCAGCTTAGGCGGAAATTTGTTGTTGGACATCGGCCCCAAAGCGGATGGTACCATACCGGAAGAACAGATTGCCATTCTCAAAGAACTGGGGCGTTGGACCTCCAAGCATAAAGAGGCTATTTATGATACGAAACCGGGCATTCCGGCCGGACATGTACAGGCCTATACTTCGCTGAGCCTGGATGGAAAGACTTTATACCTTTATTTACCTTATCGGCCGAATGAAAATGTTGAGATAAAGGGGCTGAAGAGCCGTATCAAGGATGTGCGTGTGGTAGGAAACGATGCGAAATTGAAATGGATACGCTATAATGATATTTCGTGGAGTGAAGTACCGGGTGTATGCTATGTGGAGGTTCCGGAAAATGTCTTAGACGAACATATAACCGTATTGGCTGTAGACCTGGAAGAACCTATCCAGCTTTACCGGGGGTCCGGACAAGTGATTAGTTTCAATGATTATGACCATTAAACGATTTTATTTCATGAAAAGATTATTTCTATTTACCGCTTTGATGTGCATTACATCAGCTGCTTTTGGCCAACAATCTTTGTTTGACCGTTATAAGGCTGTGCTTACCGAACCCCGGAGCTACGATTGCTTTCGTGCTGTAGACAAGATCACGATTGACGGAAATCTGGATGAGAAGTCATGGGCGAGAGCTCAATCGTCAGAGGCTTTTGTGGATATTCGGGGGGAGGGATATCCGATACCTTCCAAATCGACTACGGTCAAGATGTTATGGGACGATGATTACCTATATATTGCTGCTACCTTGATTGAGAGTAACATTGTGGCCAATTTGACCCAACGTGATACCATTATTTATTATGATAATGATTTTGAAGTGTTCATCGATCCGGATGGAGATGGCATCCGTTATTTTGAATTCGAGAATAACGCACGAGGTGTCCTTTTCGACTTGATGCTGGAAAAGCCCTACCGGAGCAATGGCTCTTTCTTTATTCCATGGGATTGTAAAGGATGGCAACTGGCTGTCGGCTTGAACGGTACTTTAAATAAGGAAGACGATGTGGATAATTCGTGGACGGTAGAGATGGCTATTCCCTTTGACGCATTGACGTATAATTTTGATAATCCGAAAAAATATTCCACTTGGCGGATCAATTTCTCACGTGTTCAGCACTTGGTGAAAGGAGAACCGGAAGAGAATTGGGTATGGTCGCCAACCGGACGTGTGGATATGCACATGCCTGATCGCTGGGGATTCTTGCATTTCCTGAATGCTCCGGTGGGAGCACGGATGAAAAGTGCCGGGCCGACTTTGGATATGAATGCCTATAAATTGCTTTGGGCCATGTTTTATGCTCAATTGGATAATCAGAAAGAGAAAGGGAAATTTCTCCGTACGGTAGACGCTTTTGCCTTGACCGACACGGAATTGACAAGCATCGGCAAGGAGAGTCAGATTCGTGTGGAGGCTACCTCTTCGCAATTTATCATTGAGATTACCTTGCCCGAAAAAGGACAATATTATAGGGTAGATCATGATGGGAAATTTACAATTGGAGATTTGAAGTAATAAAATAGGGGATTTTTGTTTGCAGAATGAAATATTATTTATTTCTTTGCTGACAAAATTGTTAACATAAGCGGAAAATCATGACAACAAAGAAGTTTTTATTGCAGGAAAAGGACATCCCAACGGCTTGGTATAATATTGTAGCCGATATGAAGAACAAACCGATGCCTATCCTGAATCCAAAGACTAAACAACCCATGAAAGAGGAGGATTTGTATCCGCTCTTTTCTAAAGCTGTTTCTCATCAGGAAATGAATACGACCGATGCCTGGATAGAAATCCCGGAAGAGGTGCGCGAATTGTATAAAGTATGGCGTCCTACTCCGCTGGTCCGTGCCGCAGGGCTGGAAAAAGCATTGGATACGCCGGCGCATATCTATTTCAAAAATGAGAGTGTGAGCCCTATCGGCTCGCACAAGTTGAACTCAGCTTTAGCTCAAGCCTATTATTGTAAGCAGGAGGGGGTAACGAATATTACGACCGAAACCGGTGCCGGACAATGGGGGGCAGCTTTATCTTATGCGGCTAAGGCCTTCGGTTTGGAACTGGCGGTTTATATGGTAAAGGTCAGCTATCATCAGAAACCTTACCGCCGTTCGATTATGCAAACTTTCGGATCACAGGTGATTGCCTCTCCGAGTATGAGTACGAAGGCGGGACGTAAGATCCTGACTGATCATCCGAATTATCAAGGAAGCTTGGGTACGGCAATTTCTGAGGCGGTCGAGTTGGCTATGAGTACCCCGAACTGCAAATATACATTGGGTAGCGTGTTGAATCACGTGATGTTGCATCAGACGGTAATTGGTCTGGAAGCCGAGAAGCAAATGGAAATGGCAGGTGAATATCCGGATGTGGTGATAGCCTGCTTTGGCGGAGGTTCGAATTTCTCTGGAATTGCTTTCCCTTTCATGCGTCATAAATTGCTGGAAGGAAAAAATTTGCGTATTGTGGCCGCAGAACCGGCATCTTGCCCGAAATTGACACGTGGACAATTCCAATATGATTTTGGAGATGAGGCAGGTTATACGCCTTTGATTCCGATGTTCACACTGGGGCACAATTTCGCGCCGGCAAATATCCATGCAGGCGGATTGCGTTATCATGGTGCCGGCTCTATTGTCAGCCAATTGATGAAGGATGGCATGATGGAGGCCGTAGATGTACAACAATTGGAAACGTTCGAAGCCGCGACTTTGTTTGCTCAATGTGAGGGCATTATTCCGGCTCCGGAATCGGCTCATGCGATTGCCACTGCTATCCGTGAGGCTAAGCAGGCCAAGCTGGAAGGAAAGCCTAAGACGATCCTGTTCAACCTTTCCGGACATGGATTGATTGATATGGCGGCCTATGACCTGTATTTGGCTGGTGATCTGCGTAATTATGAAGTAACCGATGAGGAGGTGAAGCATAACCTTTCTGAATTGGAACAGATTATTTGATTTAAGCATAGCAATACTTGGATCGTAAATGGCTATGAGGATATCCTCCTATCTCTTTAGGAGAGACAGGCAATGCGTCAGCGTATAGTCTGGATGAGGAATCGATGACATATAGCAAGGATGAGCATCAGATGTAAAGAAAGCCCTGCTCGTGGAAATGTGGTTTCTACGAGGGGGCTTTATATTTTTGAGCAGATGCGTTTATTAACCTAAAAATAACATTCAGATAACCTTCTGGCAGGAAAAGAGCAACTACTTTTGTCTTGTCGAAAGTAATAAACATATTTTTTCGTAAGTTTGCATAGACTAAAGGTAAAATTGAAAAGTTATGAATGAACAAATATTTCAGTTCTTGCGTGAGTTGAGGATGAACAATAACCGGAATTGGTTTCAGGAGAACAAAACACGTTTTGATGTGTTGCGTCAGGCATTTATAGAAGAGGTGCAGCAGTTGATAGACCGTATTGCTTTGTTTGACCCGGAAATAGCCGGTACAGAAGCTAAAAGTTGCTTGTTCCGTATTTATCGGGATATTCGTTTCTCGCCCAATAAACTTCCTTACAAGCAGCACTTTGCGGCTTATATTGCCAAAGGCGGAAAGAATAGTGAGCGAGGTGGTTATTACCTCCATTTAGAACCGGATAATAGTCTGCTTTCGGGTGGAATCTGGTGTCCTTCGCCTCAGTTGTTAAAAAGTCTCCGTAAGGATATTTATGATAACCTGGATGAGTTCGTGGGCATTTTGGAGAATCCGGAATTTAAAGCTGTTTATCCTTCGTTGGATGGCGAGATGCTGAAGCGGATGCCGGCCGGGTTTCCGGCAGATATGGAGCATGGGGATATTCTCCGGCATAAAGATTTCTGCGTGTATACGCCTAAACCGGATGAGTTCTTTTTTCAAGAGGATTGGATGGACAAAGTGATAGCCGATTTTCGTTTGCTGCAACCTTTCAACCGTTTCTTGAATTATACGGTGGATAATGTATGAAGTTGATAAGAAAACAAATTGACCGGAATAATAATCAAATTAATTAGATAAAGATGAAACAGTTTTTTAAGTCGATGTTCGCCTCTGTGCTGGGCGTACTTATTGCAATGGGCGTGATTATCTTAGGCGGCCTTGCATTATTGATGGGGATCGCTGCTTCAAGCGGATCCAGTTCTACGTATGTTCCTAAAGATAATTCGGTATTGAAATTATCTTTGAAAGGAAGTCTGTCGGATACAGCTACAGAGAATCCTTTCGGAAGTCTGATGGGAGAGGAAGATGAGTCTTTGGCGGTTCAAGATGTGGTAAAGGCTATTCGTACCGCAAAAGTAAATGAAAAAATCAAAGGTATCTATCTGGATGCTGTTGGAGTAAGTGGTGGATTTGCCGGATTTGAAGCTATCCGTCGAGAATTGGCTGATTTTAAGGAAAGCGGAAAGTTTATTGTAGCTTACTCAGATATGTACACGCAGGGATGTTATTATCTGGCCAGCGTGGCGGATTCGGTATTTGTCAATCCGCAAGGTGGTGCAGGATTGGTGGGATTGGCCTCACAGGGCTTGTTTATTAAAGATTTGGCCGCTAAGTTAGGAATTGAATATTACATTTTCAAGGTGGGTACCTATAAGAGCGCTGTGGAGCCCTATTTTATGGATAAGTTCAGTGACGCCAATCGTGAGCAATTGACCTCTTTCTTAGGAAGTATTTGGGGAAACATGACGAGTGCTATCTGCGAGTCCCGTCATATCCAGCCGGATGAGATGAACCGCTTCCTGAATGAAGGACTGGCTATGGAAGATGCCCAGGTTTTGGTGGATTATAAGTTGGTTGACGGACTGCGTTACCGTAAAGAGGCAGAAGATTGTGTAAAACGCATGGCCGGCCAGGATCTCAAGGAAAAGATGGTTACTTCCAGTGTCAAGAATCTATTATCCGTAAAGCAGGATAAAAAGGAAAAAGAGAATAAAATAGCGGTACTGTATGCCGAAGGCTCTATTCAGGATGACGACAACTCTTTTATGAGTGCCGGAGCTTCTATTATATCTGAAAAGATGGCTGATGAATTGCGCAAGCTGGCTGATGATGAGGACGTGAAGGCTGTGGTATTCCGGGTAAATTCACCGGGCGGAAGTGCTTATATCTCTGAACAGATATGGAAAGCGGTTACTGAGTTGAAAGAGGAAAAGCCGATTGTCGTTTCTATGGGGGATTATGCGGCTTCGGGCGGATATTACATCTCGTGTGCAGCCAATAAGATTGTTGCGGAGAAAACTACCTTGACCGGGTCTATTGGTGTGTTTGGTGTTGTACGGAATATGGCCGGAACAGCACAGAAGTTGGGGGTAAAGACAGATATTGTCAAGACAAATACTTATGCGGATTTAGGCGATATGACTCGTCCTATGCGTGAGGATGAGAAGGCTTTGATTCAACATGGCGTGGAACGGACATACGATTTGTTCTTGACCCGTTGTTCTGATGGACGTGGCATGAGTAAGGATTCCATTGATCATATCGGGCAGGGACGTGTCTGGACTGGTGAACAGGCCTTGGAACGTGGGCTGGTCGATAAGCTTGGCGGATTGGATGTCGCTATCGAAGAGGCTGCAAGTTTAGCGGGCGTTACCGATTATTCTGTTACTAAGGCGAACACGAAGAAGGATTTCTTTACCGAGTATATGGAAAAAGCGTTAGGAGAAGCGAAAGTGTCGGTCGTTAAGTCGGTCTTGGGCGAAGATTTTTCAATTTATTCTACGCTTCAGCAAATGAAAGGGAATACCGGAATTCAGACGCGGATGCCTTATCTGATTCAGGGTTTATAAGTCACTGTCTGATTCCCAGCCCTTTGATCTGACGGGGCTGATAGAATAGCGGCAAGCTCCTGCGAATTGGCTCTTTTCCGAACTTGCATTTACGGAATGGCCGGTTCGCAGAAGCATCTTTTATTTTTGTAAGAAGCTGTTTGGAACTTATTCCAGCTTTTTGTAAAAAATGTTTTTGAGGATTTTTGTTTGTTCTTATGAGGAGCATAGCGGGCTATGTGACGAATAAGAACGGGGAAAAAGACCGGAAACAAATTTAGAAAAAGCTGCATAACTATTTTCCGAAGAAATTCAAAACAGCTTCTAAGTAACTAATTCTTTTTATTGTACTTTTACCAGTTACCCATGAGTAATTATATGAATAAATTTGCTGTAGATGAATTCTTTG
>DWYO01000300.1 GCA_019118725.1 Candidatus Parabacteroides intestinavium
CAAGGAATTGTTGCTCTATGATGAGTTATCGCTGAACGAAATAGCCTTGTTGATGAACTATTCCAGCACCGCGCACCTGAGCAGCCAGTTCAAGCGGGTGACGGGCTATACCCCCAGCCAATTTAAACAAAGACAGGATCCGGAAAGAAAGCCTTTAGACAAAATCCTGTAAATCCTTTCCATAATTCTATAAGGGGAATAACGTTTCCGGATATTACTTTTGCTCCCCGAAAAAGGAGATATTAGCATGGAAAAGAGCAAGACTATCAAACAAACATTTCCGGTATTGGACATGAGCTGTGCGGCATGTGCCACACGGGTGGACAAGACCTTGAACCAACAGGAAGGGGTTGCACGGGCCAGTGTGAATTATGCATCGGCCATGGCCACGGTAGAATACGATCCCTTGGTCTGTTCGCCGGAATCCTTGAAAGCAGCTATTCAGGAGGCCGGGTATGACTTGGTAATTGAGAAAGGGAAAGAGGCGGATAAGGAAGTAGAAGATGCTCATACCGCAAAATTCAGAAAATTGAAATTCCGTACCACCTGGGCTATTATCCTATCTCTTCCGGTCGCTATTATCGGAATGTTCTTCATGGATATGCCCTACGCGAATTATATCATGTGGATACTTGCCACCCCGGTTGTATTCTGGCTGGGAAGGGATTTCTTCCTGAATGCCTGGAAACAACTGAAACATAAGTCGGCCAATATGGATACTCTGGTGGCAAATAGTACGGGCATAGCCTATCTGTTCAGCCTATTCAATCTGTTCTTTCCGGATTTCTGGTTGAGCCGAGGTGTAGAGCCGCATGTCTATTTTGAGGCTTCAAGTGTGATTATCGCCTTTATCCTCTTAGGGCGTCTGCTGGAAGAACGGGCAAAAGAAAACACCTCTACGGCGATCCGGAAGCTGATCGGCCTGCAACCCCAAACGGTTACAATAATCCGGGAAAACGGACAATTATGTGAGATTCCTCTCGAAGAGGTTCAGCTATATGATAGGGTTCTGGTCAAGCCGGGTGAGAAAATTGCCGTAGACGGAATAGTCACGGAAGGTAATTCTTACGTAGATGAGAGTATGCTGAGCGGAGAGCCTATCCCGGTAGGGAAACATGCCGGAGATCATGTATTTGCCGGTACGATTAACCAGAAAGGAAGTTTCCGGTTTCGTGCGGAGAAAGTTGGTAAAGACACTCTTCTGGCACATATCATCCGGATGGTACAAGACGCGCAAGGAAGCAAAGCTCCGGTACAGAAACTGGTGGATAAAATAGCCGCTATTTTTGTACCGGCCATTATGGGCATAGCGTTGTTGTCGTTTGTATTATGGATAATTTTGGATCCGGCAAACGGATTCACCCACGGATTGCTGGCGGCTGTTACGGTATTGATTATCGCTTGTCCCTGTGCATTGGGGTTAGCCACGCCTACGGCTATCATGGTAGGCATCGGGAAAGGAGCTGAATGGGGCATCCTGATCAAAGATGCCGAGAGTCTGGAGATCGCCCGGAAGGTGGACGCTATTGTGTTAGACAAGACCGGAACCATTACAGAAGGGAAGCCCCAAGTCACGGACATGGTCGGCTCGCTCGATTCATCATTGACGCGTATATTCTATAGTCTGGAAAAACTATCGGAACACCCTTTGGCTGAAGCGGTGGTTAATTATCTTCCGGATGCGAATGTGCCCGTTGAGCAATTCGAAAGTATCACGGGACGTGGGGTACAAGGCCTTGTTGAAGGGAAACTTTATATGGCTGGGAATCGTCCTCTTTTGGAAGAGAAGAATATCAGGATAAATGACGATTTATGGAAAGAAGAAGAGCGTCTGACCGCAGAGGCCAAAACGGTTATCTGGTTTGCTGATGAGAAACAAGCTTTGTGTCTTGTGGCAATAGCCGATCAAATCAAAAACACCTCCGAAGCGGCCATCCAGGAATTGCAGGGTATGGGTATTGATGTCTATATGTTGACCGGAGATAATGAAGCGACAGCTCAGGCCATCGCCGGTAAAATAGGAGTCAAGCACTTCCAGGCGGAAGTCCTGCCTCAAGATAAGGCAATGTTTATCCGGAAGCTCCAGGAAGAGGGGAAGCATGTGACCATGGTGGGTGATGGCATCAACGATAGCGCGGCATTGGCCCAGGCGGATCTGAGCATCGCTATGGGGCAGGGAAGCGACATTGCGATGGATGTGGCGAAAATGACGATTATCTCGTCCGACCTGACTAAAATAGCTTCGGCTATCCGTCTCTCGACACTCACGGTTCGGACTATCCGGCAAAATCTGTTCTGGGCATTCATCTATAACACAATTGGTGTGCCTATTGCCGCCGGCGTATTATTCCCCATCAACGGATTTCTATTGAACCCGATGATCGCAGGAGCGGCTATGGCTTTGAGTAGTGTAAGCGTTGTAACCAACAGCTTGCGCCTGAAAGGAAAGAAAATCCATACAGATAGTATTCATAAGTCAAACAAAATAAATTCTACAACAATGAAAAAAGAGTACACAATTGAAGGCATGATGTGCAATCATTGCCGTATGCATGCGGAAAAAGCATTGAATCAGATCGAAGGCGTTCAGGCTACCGTAACATTAAATCCTCCTATGGCGATAATCGAGTTTGCCGACGGTGAAAAGCCTCTTGCCGAATTGCAAGCGGCGCTGGATCCGGAAGGATTCACGATCAAAGACAAAAACTTATAAGTTTTTTGGGAGTGTGCCAACATGCAAATTTTGCCGCACTCCCTTAACCCAAATCGGTCATTAGACCGCTCAACGGTTCTTTTT
>DWYO01000301.1 GCA_019118725.1 Candidatus Parabacteroides intestinavium
TTATATTTTGACACACCGTCATTTACATTTTATGCAAACCAATATATTAAATATGGAACCTTCTAAAGTTTATTTTACTAATTTGCGTACCAATCCGAACAGTAATTTGTTGGATAAAATGGAACGCCTTGTCAAACGTGCCGGCATTGCCAATATTGATTTTAAAGAACAATTCGTAGCGATCAAAATTCATTTTGGCGAACCGGGAAATTTGGCTTACATTCGCCCGAACTATGTAGCCCGAATGGCAAATATCATCCGCTCATTAGGCGGAAAACCATTCCTGACAGATTGCAATACACTTTATTCGGGGCGTCGCGCAAATGCAGTAGACCATCTGAAAAGTGCCATGGAAAATGGATTTAATCCGATCTCCGCACAATGTGATGTCATTATTGCCGATGGCTTGAAAGGGACTGAATGTCGTGAAATTAGAGTAGATGGTGAATATTGCAAAGCCCCTAAGATTGGTTCAGCCGTAGCTGATGCCGATATCATCATTTCTATGAATCATTTTAAAGGACATGAACAGGCCGGATTCGGAGGAGCGTTGAAAAACTTAGGAATGGGGGCGGCCAGCGTTGCCGGGAAAATGGAACTCCACGGAAATTCCCAACCCCGTATAGATTTAGAAAAATGCCGGGGATGCAATATTTGTGTCAAACATTGCCGTCATCATGCAATCCATTTGAACGCAAACCGTAAAGCGGAAATTGATTATACAAAGTGCGTGGGCTGCGGACAATGTGTCGCACTGTGTCAATATGAAGGAGCTGTATTGGGCTCATGGGACACGTCTGAAAACTTAAATTGTAAAATTGCGGAATATACGAAAGCCGTACTTTTGGATAAGCCTAATTTCCACATAAGCTTTATTATGAATGTTTCCCCTGAATGTGATTGTTGGAATCATAACGATGCAGCAATCGTTCCGGATTTGGGAATCGCGGCTTCTTTTGATCCCGTAGCTTTGGACAAAGCTTGTGCCGATATGGTCTGCAATGCTCCGTTACTCCAAACAAACAACTGCTTATCTGAAAAACATCCGCATGAACACTTAGAAGGTGAAGACAAATTCCACCTCATCCATCCGGATACGAATTGGCAGGCGGGATTGGTTCATGGAGAAAAGATAGGAATCGGTACCCAGAATTACGAATTGATAACCGTTTAATAATAACATTGGGCTATGATGAACGAAACAATCTGTGCCATTTCAACAGCACCAGGTATAGGAGGTATCGCTGTTATCCGTGTTTCAGGAACAAACGCTTTTCCCATTTGTGATCAGCTATTTCAAGCCAAACACGAAGGCAAGAAATTATGTACGCAAAAAGCTTACACCTTACTATACGGAACTATTTCTTATAATGGCGAAATCGTTGATGATGTAATGGCAGCAGTGTTTCGTTCACCCCATTCTTTCACTGGAGAAGATACCGTAGAAATATCTTGCCACGGTTCCGTTTATATCCAGCAACAAATTCTTCAGCTACTCCTCCAGCTGGGTTGCAGGTTAGCCCAACCAGGAGAATTTACCCAACGGGCATTCATGAACGGTAAAATGGATTTGAGTCAAGCTGAAGCTGTAGCCGATTTAATCGCATCTACTTCATCCGGGCAACATAGATTGGCCATGAACCAAATGCGAGGAGGATTCAGTTCAGAACTAAAAGCCCTACGTGAAAAATTAGTATACATCACTTCCCTCATGGAACTGGAATTGGACTTTGCGGACCACGAAGAGCTGGAATTTGCAGACCGTAAAGAACTAAAAGACATAGCGGCTCTAATAGAACAAACCATGTCCAAATTAGCCCATTCTTTTAAAGCTGGAAATGCGATAAAAAATGGAATACCTGTGGCTATTATCGGCGAGACAAATGCGGGTAAATCAACATTGCTTAATCTCTTATTGAATGAAGATAAAGCCATTGTCAGTGATATCCACGGAACGACACGCGATGTAATAGAAGACACCGTAAACATCAATGGCATCATGTTCCGCTTCATTGATACGGCCGGCATCCGTGAAACTCATGACACCATTGAGGCATTAGGCATCGAGCGGAGTTTTCAAGCTATTAATCGTGCCGACATAGTGCTTTGGGTAATCGACCATACGGAGGCTGAAAAGCAAATTGCAGCTCTCTCCGACAAAGTGCTTCCCTTATGCGAAGGGAAAAAGCTCCTCCTCATTTTGAATAAGAGTGACCTGAAGACATCTTCCACCTCCATCGGACTTTCAGGATTTCCCGAGAACACCCAAGTCGTTTCTCTATCCGCAAAATACAAAGAAGGTTTAGACAATCTCCAAGCGCTCTTGGCCGAAGCAGCACACCTCCCCGCTTTATCATCAAATGATATCATCGTCACCAACGTGCGCCATTACGAAGCCCTCACGAATGCTCTTGACGCTATCCATCGCGTACAAGAAGGCCTATCCACAGAACTTCCCGCCGACCTTATATCACAAGACCTCCGTGAATGTATCTTCCACCTTTCGGATATTATCGGTGAAGTGACAACAGATGAGGTACTTGGTAATATTTTCAAGAACTTTTGCATAGGCAAGTAAACACTTGATTATCAAATAGTTAAATTGATTATAATCGATTAATATGGCGCTCTTTACGGGCGCCTTTTTTGTTGCTCAAGTATCGTTGATAATCGTTGCTAAGCCTTTTTACGCCATTTTTTGTACCTCCTGT
>DWYO01000030.1 GCA_019118725.1 Candidatus Parabacteroides intestinavium
CTTTGTTTGGAGAGGTTTGATTATAAATTTTGAAAAAAATCCTGTTTTTCCCCCGGATTTGTGCCTATCTTTTTTGAAAAAGCAAGGCTTATTTCCTTCCGATTGTAGTATGCAATCGGGAAAAAGGTAGGCATAAATCTTGCCATTCTCTTTAAAAAAAGAAGAAATAGCCCTTATTATCCTTCTAAAATCCGCTATTCTTTCCAAAATCGCGTTAGCTTAAAATTCAAAAATCCTGCATAAAGACAGCTGTTCTGCTTAAATAAGAACAATCTGTCGGTCGGATAAGGCAGAAGATGGGGGAGCACGTAAATAAAAAGGTTGGATATCCGCATTTTTGGCTTTCGTTGGGAGTTCCGTATGGATATAGCACAAAAAAAGCGGTATAAAAGGCTCGATGATAAGTGATTGAACCGCGCCGTCCTCTAATGAAAATACCGATAGTTGGTGGAAAAGTTGCAATTCGGATAAAGAGTGATGGTGATAATCCGAAGCATTTCCGGATTTATACGGATGGGCATGAACCACCGTTACACCATTCACCACATGAACGTGCGTAAAAGAGATAATCTCGCCATAATAAATCATGAAAATGGCGGGTAATATCCAACGGAGGTATGTGTAAATCGGCTTGCTCAATCTTGTTATCTTATCATTAGCGCGGCAAAGATAAGGGAAAAATGCGAGAAAACGATTTTTCTTACAAGCGATTATTGGAATCTTGACAGATTTTTATATCTTTGTCGGAAAGAAGAAGCATAACAAGGATAACTATGAATACAATGAGTCTAAATGCAGAAATACTCCGTGAATTGAGCTATATAGCCGATGATGAAACCCGCCTGAAAAAGGCCCTGGATTATGTCCGGCGCTTGGTCTCCCAACAAAAAGAAGAAGAAAAGCAATCGGCCTCCAACGTGGCTGAAGAGGGTGAAGCCTATCGTCCGCTTACCAAAGCCGAACTGGTGGCTGAGTTGAAAGAAATGTGTGATGAGGTCAAATTGATCCGGGCCGGGAAAGTGAAAGGTGAGTCATGGGAGGATTTTGTGCATGAAATACATAATTAAGGTCTATAAAACATTTAAGAAGCCATTCAAGAGATTATCAAAGCGGTATAATCATTGGAAGTAGATGTTACTCAAATGGTTGAAAGCCTGTTGCAAAACCCTTACCAAGGAGCGGATTTGGGCCATGGATTGCGGAAAGTCCGGATGGCTATCTCGGCAAAGGGTAAAGGGAAAAGCGGAGGAGCACGAGTTATTACGCTTATACTTGCCTATTCGGAAGAAGAATCTGAGATAGGATTGCTTTATATCTATGATAAATCCGAACAAGAGAACCTTACGGATAAAGAATTGTCGGATATTTTGCGCGAGAATGGTTTGTATTAAAATTGTTTATGAGTTTTTTAGCTTATAGTCATTAGTAAAAACGTATAAGCTAAAAAACTCATAAACTTTATTTATTTTACATTCACCCAGCCACTTGAGGTATTAGCTCGAATCGCCTGGTCATACATGGTCTCGCACGTGATAGGAGGCAGATAGAACCGTCCGGAATAAACCGCGCAGAGATGGATGCGTACCGTAACCTGATTCCCGGCCGGCAGATAATCCACATAACTCAACACCCGGTCGTCCCGGATATCCTGGTAATCGACTTTAACCTTCTCGGTAGCTATAGGGAGGAACCGTGTATTCAGGATTTCCCATCCGGAGGGGAATATAGCCGTCAGGGCCAAATGTGACAAAGGCCGGGCGGTAGGATTCTGAATGGTAATCCACGCTTCGAAATTTGTCCCTTGCTCTAAAGTCTCGATAGACAACGGATGCCCATCTGTTGTCCGGTAATCTACGGACAGGCGTAGGCCGTTTTGAGATGCCGGTACGTTCTCTTGTGACGACTCTCCGGATATTTTCGCCAAGAGATGCAGGGTGCTGTTTCCTTCGTTCCGGATTTGAAGCGGGAATACACCTGCGTTTCCTTTTTGTAAAGGCCGGTCAGACCAGACCGTTTCCGGAGTCCGTATAGGCTCTTCGATATCTTGATGGCGGTACGTAAAATTCATCTCGCCTGTTTCCGGCTGGTATTTCCGATAATAGTCTGCCAATGCCAGGATGGCGAAAGAGGTCTCTTGGGTGTTCAGCCATCTGTCCGAAGAAAGCGTTTCAGACAATTGATTGACCAAAGGAAGCGTTTCCTCCTCTTTGTTCAATACGCAACGGAGCCATAAGCGGATGGCATTATCCCGGAGTTCGGAACCGAAAGTTGTATCCAGCCCCTTCGAGGTGGTGATATCCGTTTCGTGCGTTTGCAATAATAAACTTTCCGCTACATCTGCCCGACCGATCTGCGCATAGCTCAGGGCCAACATCTCTTGGCTGATAGGCGAAAGTTTCAAGGCTTTCAGACGGTTCATGGCACCAATATCCGCTTGTCCGGCCCGTGCGATGACATACAAGCGATAAGCCTGAATCAACACTTCGGATTCTCGGATTCCTCTATCGGAAGGCTCTTTCCAGTTCGAGGCGATTTTCCTCAAGTCGGTTAAAGCCTGTTGCTTCATGGAGGCTGGGATGGCATAACCTTGCGCTTCGGCTTCTAAAAGGAAGTGCATGGCATAGACGCTCCCCCAGGCATTTGTCCCGGTCTGTCCAGCCCAATAGGCGAAAGCTCCCGATGCCGTCTGATAAGAACGCAACCGGCTGATTATCTGCTTTACCTGCGCTTCGCTGGAGGCTGATTGCTCGTCCGTCAGGTTTATGAACTGGGATAGATATAATTGCGGGAAGGCTTTCGAGACAATTTGTTCCAGACATCCATGCGGATACTCGCACAACTCGCTTAATCGCCCCGTCAGATTTAATGGACGGATACGTGCAACTTCCAGTTCCACTTCGTTACTTCCGGGTTGTCCGTTCAACATAATTTCATGTTTCCAGGTTTCTCCGGCTTTCAGGGTCGCATGCATCACTTGAGTTTGTCGGGTAGATACCGACCGGATATCCAAATCCGTCTCATAAGTGGATTTCTCTCCTTTCCCGATGGCGGTCAGGGTGATATGTCCCTTGCCGGACTGGCTCTTCACCTTCACGCGGAAGGACACGGTCCGGTCTTCTTGAGCTTCAAAATGGAGCTGATGCGTCCGTGTGCCGATTACCTCCATTTCGTCCGAAGTCTGAATAGTCACCTGTACATCGCCTACGTGTTCTTCTGTAGCAAAGACCGTAGCAGGGATTTCCATCTCCTCGTCAGTTCCGATGACGCGGGGCAATGTGCCTAATAGCATGACCGGTTTTCTGACCAATACGCTTTTTTCTGCATTGCCGTATGCCATGCCATCAGTAGCCACCACCATGACACGGACACGTCCATTGTAGTTGGGTATGGATAAGGTGTGCGTTTTCTGCTCGCCTTTCCGTAGCGAGTACGGGCCTAAGAAGCGTACCACCGGAGTAAACCGGTTCACTACGGCTTTGGGGCCTTTGTTCAGGGCATCATCGCCCCCAATACTGAACAATTGCTCAATGCGTCCTCCATAAGCCCCCAATACATAATCATATAGATCCCACGTATGTACACCTAAAGCTTCGCGGGCATGGAATGAGGTCCACGGATCCGGTGTCTGGAAATGAGTCAGGTCTAATAGTCCTTCGTCTACGATAGCAAGGGTATAAGCCATTTCCCGGCCCGACTTTTCGGAAACGGTTAATGAGCAGGACGATTCCGGTTTCCATTCGCTGGCGGTCTCTATTTGGGGCAACAGACGTCCCTCTTCCGAGGTAACCTTAAACGGAACCACACCATACATCCGGATCGGCAAGTCATTTTCCGTATTTCCATGAGGTTGCAACAAGGTAATGAACAGATAGGCATTCGGTTCCATCTCCCGGGTTACCGGAATTTTCAACGAAGTCCCGTTGCTCTGGCAAGCATATTCTTTTACCGAGAGCACCTTTGTCCCGGTTTGTACACTCACAATAGCCCTGCTCCCTTCTGAGGAGGGGATAGAAACGTGGATGGTTTCTCCCGGACGGTACGTCTCCTTATCGGTTTTGAAGGTAAGTACAGAGGCATTATCGGCTCCAGTCCGGTCTCTCCGCCCTTCCAGCTCCGGCCAGTCATAATAACTGACAAGCCCGGTCGTATGCCCGCCTTGCTTGTCTTTTGCCAGAATCAGGTAGGTTCCCCATTCTTTGCGGGCGAATTGTACTGGGAAAGAGGCATTCCCTTGTCCGTCCGTACGGATATCCAAGTGTTTTATAGGCTTATTATAAGAACCGGATACGTAATTGGCCAGCGCGTTCTTGTCTGCGCTCCACCACCAATACCAGTCTACCTTATAGATATCTATCGATAGATCGGCATTGTCCACCGGATTCCCCTGGTAATCTACCGAGACCAATTGATAGGAGTATTCCTTGTCGGTACTCAGAGGCTGGTTTCCCTGTTGCGGAGCACGGATTCCGATATACCTCTTATAAGGCGAATAAAGCATACGGGTAGCATCAATACTGAAATCACCCGATTCTTCGTACACTTTGGTGACGAAATTTCCTAAAAGCATTCCGGGAGCCGTTGCGCCTACCTGCAATCGGGCTTGAATCATAGCGTTCCCCTCCGCATCAGTCTTTCCGGTAATCAGTTGACTCTCTTCTGTATTGAATGTCTGAGCCGGATTTGAAAACTGATATTCTTTAAAGTTATTGAAACTTGTCTCGGTTGATATGAAAGTCCCTTGCAGGTCGAACTTCAGGTTTCGCGCCTTTGCGCCTTGTAACCATTCTACATGAAGCGGAAGGTTTAGCACTTCATCCCGGAGCAGATGCTTGGGGGTCTTCAGTTGGATCTTCAGCCGGTTCGGCTTGATGCTCTCTATGCGGAACCGCTTCTCGAAAGACACACCGCCTACTTCGACCCTTGCCAGCCAGGAACCTGTAGGAATATCGGCGTCAGTCGGGATGCGAAACGCATACAGACCGGAAATTCCTTCCGTACTGACCTTCTGCTGGTATAATTGCCCTGACGGGTTATAGATGCCCAAGCGTACCGGATGATGCTTGGGCAACATTTTCTCTTTATCGTGGAGCATGAATCCGATATGTAACGTGTCGCCTGGACGCCATACTCCCCGTTCTCCGTAGATAAATCCTTTCACGCCCCGTTGTACGACTTCGCCATCCACATCAAATGTGCTTAAAGATAGCGATGAGGCGTCATCCACGCGCAGGTAAGAGCGTTGCTTCCCGGCCGAAGCCAGCAAGTAGAAAGGCTTTCCGCCGGCTTTCTTCAGGTCGAAGGTGAGCATCCCTTGCCGGTCTGTTACCCCTTCGGCCAGCAATTGACGTTGGTAGTTATAAGCCTGCACCGATACGCCCTCTATCGGCTCGGTGTGTCGCAGGTGATGAGCAAGGACAATCATCTTTCCATCTGTCCCAGCCATAGCCATCAGTCCGATGTTGGTGGCCAGGATATTTTTTCCTTCCGATTTGTTGAAATAATAGGATGGGGTACAGGGGTTGTTCCGGTCTTGATACCGGTAGAGAGACCAGTCAGTATTCGCGTCTTCTTGGTAATACCAGCCCCCTTCATCAAAACGGTTCAGCTCCTCCCGAAAGGCAATTTCATTTTTGGCCCGTATTTCTTCCCGGGTGTATTCTTTCCGGTCGGGGCAGGAAAAAGCGGACAGGGTTTCGTCAAACGATAGAATGACCCGGTAGATGGCTCCAGGTTCCGGCTGGATCATCTGGTTCAAGTCTAAGGCAAAAGTATTCCAGCGTTTCAGGTCGTATGATTTGTCGTCCAGAAACAGCACCTGGCGGGTCATGAGCCGTCCTACGCGCATCAGCTCGCCGGTCTGATCCAGCTGATTTGTCTGGAGGAACTGGCCGATGTTTTGCTCGCCGATTTTCAGGACACGGACTATGACCCCTTTCAGTCCGATAGCTTGGAACGGGACGCTTAACCGGGCGGATTGCGGAAGAATCACCCCGTCCCCCACGAAGCGTACAGCCGGAAGTCCTTCGTTTTCCTGAATAGGCCAGCTGACCTCCTTGCCCAAGGCCTGTCCGTTTTTACTTTTCAGTTCGGCCTTCAGGATAACCTCCAGCGACCGAGATTCCTTGCTTTCCGGATAAAGCCGCAACTTGTTCTCTGTGATAGTTACGATTCCCTGTTCATTCCCTGTCAAGTAAGCCAGTCCTTGCAAGGACTGCACTTCATCCAAGGGTTGAGTGAAGGTGACTTCTACATACTTTTCTGGCTCTCTTACATAATTTACCCTGTAGACAGAGAAGTTTTCGGAATCCGGTATGTGGGTCTGAAGCAAGTCCTCTTCTGGAATGTTCAGCTTATTGGGTCGGATATAAAGTTGGATGTCCCGTTCACCCGGTCGGATATTTTCTAAAGTAAGCTGATGCTTCCTTCCGTCCGCACTGTGTTGCCAACGGCTGTCTGCCACATCCGTTACGCCCACCAAAGGTTCTATGGTTTCAGGCAGTTCTTTGTCGGATGTGTATATCGCATATACTACATTGTAGTTTTCCGGGTGGACGTTGTTCATATCTAATGAGACCAAGTCAGCACGTACGCGCAAGGGGACCGTTTGGAAAGTATGTTTGAACTTCCGGTATTTCTTTTCCGGTATGTTCCACCACGCAGAGAGGTCGATGCTCAGTTTGTAACGTGTGTCCCGTTTCAGCTCTTTGGCGGGTTTGAAGATAAACGTCCGTTGCCCGTCAAAAGTCCAGTGTCCTTCCGGTTCCGGGGTGATCTGTATCTGCTTTTCCCATTCTTCGGCTTTCCCGGCTGGTATGGGTTCGGATAGAATCAGGGTAGGCTGGGTATAACGGGATACTTCTCCAGCAGTAAACGCTTCTATATAGGGGTTATACATAACCTCTTCTTCGGATGTAAGGTGTGCACATCCGCCTAATAAACAACATAGGAATCCAATTATCGGAATTAGGTATCTGTTCATAACAATCCTCCCTCTTTGATGATTTGCCCCAAATGTAAGGAAATAATAATGAATCTCCTAATGATTTTGTAAGAAGTTGTTTTGAGAAGCTGTTTTGAATTTCT
>DWYO01000302.1 GCA_019118725.1 Candidatus Parabacteroides intestinavium
AATGAAATCGATGTAAATAAACAATAAAAAGAAAGCAAATACCGATGAAAAGTAGCATTTTTATCAGATCAAAGAAACAAGAAAGAAGGATGCCTCATCAGCAAGGACTTTATGACAAGGCAAACGAGCACGATGCTTGTGGCGTAGGCATGATTGTTAATATTCACGGGAACAAATCACATGAATTGGTAGATGCCGCTCTGAAAGTATTGGAAAATATGAAACATCGAGGAGCAGAAGGAGCGGATAACAAAACCGGAGACGGAGCCGGGATTCTATTGCAGATTCCGCATGAATTCATCCTTTTACAAGGTATTCCCGTCCCGGAAAAAGGAAAATACGGAACGGGGCTGGTCTTTCTTCCTAAAAAGGAAGACAAGCAAGCGGAGATTCTCCGGGTCATGATCGAAGAAATTGAACGGGAAGGACTTTCTTTAATGCATTTGCGCAGCGTTCCGGTCAACTCGTCTATCTTGGGGAAAAGCGCCCGCGAGACGGAGCCGGACATCAAGCAGGTATTTATCACCGGGGCTTCGGATGCGGGTAACCTTGAACGCACACTTTATATCATCCGAAAGAAAATTGAAAAACGGATTACCGATCCGGATTTCTATATCGTTTCGCTCTCAAGCAAAAACATTGTCTATAAGGGGATGCTCTCTTCCGTACAGGTACGTGAGTATTTCAAGGATCTGACGCAGCCTTACTTCACCAGCGGACTGGCCATTGTGCACTCTCGTTTCAGCACCAATACATTCCCGACCTGGAGTCTGGCTCAGCCTTTCCGCTTATTGGCGCACAACGGAGAAATCAACACCATCCGGGGAAACAGAGGTTGGATGGAGGCTCGTGAGAGTGTATTGTCTACCCCTTTGCTGGGTAATATTAAAGATATCCGGCCTATCCTGCAACTCAATATGAGCGACAGTGCTTCTTTGGATAATGTGTTGGAGTTTTTCGTCATGTCCGGATTAAGTCTTCCTCATGCAATGGCTATGCTCATTCCGGAATCGTTCAACGATAAAAATCCGATTAGCGAGGATTTAAAGGCTTTCTATGAATATCATTCCATATTAATGGAGCCTTGGGACGGACCGGCGGCTCTGTTATTCAGTGACGGACGGTATGCCGGCGGGATGCTTGACCGGAACGGATTGCGTCCGGCCCGTTATCTGATTACCAAAAATGACATGATGGTCGTGGCCAGTGAGGCGGGTGTCATCAACTTTGAGCCGGAGACAATCAAGGAAAAGGGAAGATTGCAGCCCGGAAAAATTTTATTGATTGATACGCAGGAGGGACAGATCTATTACGATGCCCAATTGAAAGAACAACTTGCTTCGGCCAAACCTTATCGACAATGGTTGTCGTCCAACCGTATCGAGCTGGATGCCTTGAAAAGCGGCAGGAAGGTGACTAACGTGGTAGACGAATTCGGACGTAAGCTCCGGGTGTTCGGATTCACACGCGAGGATATCGAGCGGACTATCACGCCTATGTGCGTAAACGGGAACGAGCCGATAGCCTCGATGGGAAATGATACCCCCTTGGCAGTATTATCGGAGAAGCCTCAGCTTTTATTCAATTATTTCCGCCAGCAATTTGCCCAAGTGACCAACCCGCCCATCGATCCGATACGCGAGGAACTGGTCATGTCGCTCATCGAATATATCGGGGCTGTAGGTAACAATATCCTGCTTCCGGACGAAAGCCATTGCAAGATGGTTCGCCTGCCTCATCCTATCTTGAACAACACGCAATTGGATATTCTCTGCAATATCCGGTATAAGGGGTTCAAGACGATCAAGCTCCCCATGTTATTCGAAGTCGGACGAGGTAAAGCCGGATTGCAAGAGGCTCTTTCTTCGTTATGCAAGAAAGCGGAGGAGTCTGTTGCTGAAGGAGTAAACTATATTATCTTATCCGACAGAGAAATAGATGCCGGTCATGCGCCCATTCCTTCTTTACTGGCTGTAAGTGCCGTGCATCATCACCTGATTTCGGTACAAAAACGGGTGCAAACCGCATTGATTGTTGAAAGCGGGGAAATCCGCGAGGTCATGCATGCCGCCCTGTTGTTGGGGTATGGGGCCAGCGCCATCAATCCATACATGGCTTTTGCCATTCTGGATGACCTGGTAAAGAAAGGGGATATACAGATGAATTATGAAACCGCAGAGCAGAACTATATAAAAGCAATCTGCAAAGGGTTGTATAAGATCATGAGTAAAATGGGAATCAGTACGATCCGCTCTTACCGAGGAGCCAAAATATTCGAGGCGGTAGGGCTGAGTCAGGAATTGCTGAAAAACTATTTTGGTACGCCTTGCTCGTCTATCGGAGGCATTGGATTGAACGAGATTGCCCAAGATTATATGACTTTCCATTCCGCCGGATACCTATCCGAGCAGGCCGATGATTTATTGCCCAATATCGGCCAGTTCTCTTATCGTAAAGATGGAGAGGCGCATGCCTGGAATCCGGAGACTATCAGTGCCTTGCAACTCGCGACCCGCTTGGGGAGCTATGATAAGTTCAAGGAATTCACCGCCCGGGTAGACCACAAAGAAAGGCCTATCTTCCTCCGGGACTTTTTCCGGTTCAAGAGGAATCCTATACCGGTCGAACAAGTGGAGCCTGTCGAAAATATCGTCAAGCATTTCGTTACCGGAGCCATCTCATTCGGAGCTATCAGTAAAGAGGCGCACGAGGCATTGGCCTTGGCCATGAATAAGCTGGGGACACGAAGTAACACCGGTGAAGGTGGCGAGGATGCCATACGCTTCCATGACACCTACGATGACATCTCTTTATGCAGCAAGACAAAGCAGGTGGCTTCGGGACGTTTCGGGGTAACCGCTGAGTATCTGGTAAACGCGGAAGAGATACAAATCAAAATCGCCCAAGGTGCAAAGCCGGGTGAAGGAGGACAGCTCCCCGGATTCAAGGTAGATGATGTCATTGCGCGCACACGCCATTCCATTCCGGGTATCTCGCTCATTTCTCCGCCCCCGCATCATGACATCTATTCTATCGAAGATTTGGCGCAATTGATTTTTGACCTGAAGAATGTCAACCCGAAGGCAAAAATCAGCGTTAAGTTGGTGGCAGAAAGCGGAATCGGAACCATTGCCGCCGGGGTGGCCAAAGCCAAAGCCGACCTGATAATCATCTCTGGCGCCGAAGGTGGAACGGGGGCTTCGCCCGCCTCATCGGTACGTTATGCCGGAATCTCTCCGGAAATAGGATTGAGCGAGACGCAACAGACATTGGTTCTAAACGGTCTCCGCGGACAGGTACGTTTGCAGACCGACGGACAACTCAAGACCGGACGCGACGTGATTTGTATGGCGCTTTTAGGGGCTGAAGAATTTGCGTTCGGTACGGCGGCGCTTATCGTGTTAGGGTGTGTTATGATGCGCAAATGTCATGCCAACACCTGCCCTGTAGGAGTCGCTACCCAAGACCCCAAATTACGGGAGCATTTCCGGGGACATTATCAATACGTCATCCATTATTTCCGCTTTCTGGCACAAGAGGTCCGTGAATACCTGGCGGAAATGGGGTTCACCCGATTGGACGAGATTGTAGGCCGGACAGATCTAATAGACATCGCCCACCCTGCCTCCGAGACAAAAGCGGCCCTGTTGGACTTCAGTCAATTACTGCATAAGGTAGACAACGGAGCATCATTGCATCACGTCACAGCGCAAAAACATGACATTGATCATGTCCTGGACGTCACCTTGATCTCGTCTTCCAAAGAGGCTCTTGAAAACCGCAAAGAAGTTTCTTTGGAATATGCCATAGCTAATACAGACCGTTCTGTGGGAGCCATGCTCTCCGGTGTTGTCGCTTCCCGGTACGGACAGGAAGGATTGCCCGACCAGACGATTCAGGTGAAATTCAAAGGTTCTGCCGGACAAAGTTTCGGCGCGTTTCTGGCGCATGGAATCAGCTTCAAGTTGGAAGGCGAAGCGAACGATTATTTAGGAAAAGGATTAAGCGGAGGCCACATTTCCGTGCAACCGCCTGTCCGTAGTGATTTTGCCGCGGAAGATAATGTCATCGTGGGTAACACGCTATTGTACGGAGCAACAAGCGGCGAGGTTTACATCAACGGACGTGCAGGCGAACGCTTCGCGGTCCGGAACTCAGGAGCCATAGCTGTAGTAGAAGGCGTAGGGGATCATTGCTGCGAATACATGACCGGCGGACGGGTCGTTGTCCTGGGAGAGACCGGACGCAATTTTGCCGCCGGAATGAGCGGTGGAGTGGCTTACGTTTGGGACAAGAATCACAATTTCGATTATTTCTGCAATATGGAGATGGTAGAACTCTCGCTATTGGAAGATGCTACCGCCCGGAAAGAATTACATGAGCTCATACGGAAACAGTATCTCTTCACCGGTTCGGAACTGGCACGCAAAATGCTCGATGACTGGAATCATTACGCGGATGACTTCATTCAGGTAATCCCCATCGAATACAAAAAGGTACTTGCTGAAGAACAAATGCGCAAGCTCCAGCAGAAAATAGCAGAAGTGCAAAGAGATTATTAAGGAATCGACGAGAAAACAAGAAACAGGTCTTGTCTGCTTATATACTTGTTTACTTGTATACTAAATAATAACAACGAATCAATTAAAAACAAGAATATGGGAAATCCAAAAGCATTCTTAACGACACCCCGGATAGAAGCCGGCTATCGCCCGATACATGAACGGATAGCCGACTTCGGGGAAGTAGAGCAAACATTGAATACCAGCGAACGCAAGTTGCAGGCTTCACGCTGCATGGATTGCGGTGTACCCTTCTGCCACTGGGCTTGCCCGTTAGGAAACCGGCCACCCGAATTCCAAGACGCGCTTTATAAAGGGAAATGGCTGGAGGCTTACCGCATACTTGCCCAGACAAATGACTTTCCGGAATTTACCGGCCGTATCTGTCCGGCATTGTGCGAAAAAAGCTGCGTACTGAATTTAAGCATGAATGCACCGGTAACCATTCGTGAGGATGAGGCCGCCATCATCGAAGCAGCTTTCCGGGAAGGGTATGTTCAACCCGGCCATTATCCGCGAAACGGGATGCGGATAGCGGTCATCGGCTCGGGGCCTGCAGGCCTGGCAACAGCCAACCAGCTCAACCGGCGCGGCTATGAGGTGGTACTTTTTGAAAAATCGGAATATATCGGTGGCTTGTTACGATTCGGCATACCTAACTTTAAACTCCATAAACCCATTATCGACCGGCGGCTTCAGGTTATGAGAGAAGAGGGCATCACTTTTCAAACAGATACCGAAATCGACCTGACTCATCTGCCGGACGGATTTGATGCCTATTGCATCTGTACCGGAACGCCTCAAGCCCGCGACCTGGCTATCCCAGGACGCGATTTGAAAGGCATCCATTTCGCCATGGAGATGCTGGCGCAACAGAATCGCATACTGGCCGGACAGACATTTGCGGAAAAAGAACGCATCACGGCAAAGGGGAAACATGTGCTTGTCATAGGGGGAGGCGATACAGGTAGCGACTGCATCGGGACCAGTAAACGGCAGGGCGCACTGAGTGTAACGCAAATAGAAATCATGCCCAAGCCTCCGGTAGGGCATAATCCGGCAACGCCCTGGCCTCAATATCCGGTCATATTAAAAACAAGCAGCAGCCATGAAGAGGGATGTGCACGTCGATGGAGCTTGTCGTCCAAACGCTTTATCGGGAAAAACGGACAGGTATGTGGCGTAGAGGTGGAGGAAGTGAAATGGACTCCTGCCCCTGACGGAGGCCGCCCTGTCATGAGCCCGACCGGACGTAAAGAGGTCCTGAAGGCTGACCTCGTGTTATTGGCGATGGGATTCCTGAAACCGGAACTTCCCCCTCTGCCGGAAAACGCATTTGTGGCCGGAGACGCGGCAACCGGGGCAAGTCTGGTCGTAAAGTGTATCGCCTCAGGACGAAATGCCGCCGCCCAAATAGACCATTACCTTTCTAGCAAAAAACAAACAAATTAATCATTAAACAGCATTGAACCATGTGTGGAATAGCAGCTATATTCAATATAAAAGAACAGACTCCGGATTTACGCGGCAAAGCGCTGTCCATGGCTAAAAAGATCCGCCATCGCGGACCAGATTGGAGTGGAATTTATTGCGGAAGGTCGGCGATACTCGCACACGAACGCTTGTCTATCGTAGACCCGCAAAGCGGCGGACAACCGCTTTACTCTCCCAACCGGAAACAGATTCTCGCCGTAAACGGAGAGATCTACAATCATCAGGAAATACGCAAAAAGTACCAGGGGAAATATGCTTTCCAAACCGGAAGCGATTGCGAAGTTATCCTTGCGCTCTATCAAGATAAAGGCATAAACTTTCTGGAAGAACTGAACGGCATCTTCGCTTTTGCCTTATATGACGAGGAGCGGGACGAGTTTCTCATCGCTCGCGACCCGATAGGCGTTATTCCTTTATACATCGGATCGGATAAAGAGGGAAAAATTTATTGCGCCAGCGAGCTCAAGGCGCTTGAAGGATTCTGCGATTCTTACGAGCCTTTTCTTCCGGGGCATTACTACTCGAGCCGCGAAAGGAAAATGATCCGCTGGTACCAGCGCGACTGGATGGAATACAAGGAGGGGCCTTACCCGCTTGATCATGCCGGGACCTGCCATCTGCTCAGAGAATCACTCGAATCAGCCGTGCGCCGGCAGTTAATGAGTGATGTCCCTTACGGGGTATTGCTTTCCGGAGGGCTGGACAGTTCGGTTATCTCCGCCATCGCCAAGAAATATGCTTCCCGGCGTGTCGAAAGCAACGGACAGCAAGAAGCTTGGTGGCCTCAACTCCATTCTTTCGCCATCGGACTGAAAGGAGCTCCGGATTTGGCGAAAGCCCGTGAAGTGGCCGATTTTATCGGGACCGTTCATCACGAAATCAATTATACGATCCAAGAGGGCCTGGATGCCTTACGAGACGTCATCTATTTCATCGAGACGTATGATGTAACTACCGTCCGGGCTTCAACCCCGATGTATCTTCTAGCTCGTGTCATCAAAAGCATGGGGATTAAAATGGTATTGAGCGGTGAAGGGGCCGATGAGATATTCGGCGGTTATCTTTACTTCCACAAAGCCCCTGACGCAAAAGCGTTCCACGAAGAAACCGTACGCAAGCTTTCCAAACTTCATCTTTATGATTGCCTGCGTGCCAACAAATCGCTGGCCGCCTGGGGAGTGGAAGGACGAGTCCCTTTCCTCGACAAAGAATTTCTGGATATCGCCATGCGCATCAACCCGAAAGAGAAAATGTGCCCCGGGAAAACCGTTGAGAAGAAAATTGTTCGTGAAGCGTTCGCGGATATGCTGCCAGAAAGCATTGTCTGGAGACAAAAAGAGCAATTCAGCGACGGGGTAGGCTATAGCTGGATTGACACCCTGAAAAGCCTCACCTCCCAAGCCGTGAGTGATGAGGAAATGAAGCATGCGGCAGAGCGTTTCCCGATCAATCCGCCGCGCAACAAGGAGGAGTATTACTACCGCCGCATCTTTGCCGAGCATTTCCCCGGGGACAGTGCAGCCCGAAGCGTCCCGAGTGTGCCTAGCGTAGCCTGTTCTACGGCCGAGGCTCTTGCCTGGGACGAGTCGTTCAAGCACATCAACGAGCCCAGCGGACGGGCCGTTGCCGGTGTACATGAACAAGCCTACAAGAATCAGTAAATTCCAAAAAGAAATGAAGATAAAATTTACCAAAATGCAAGGAGCCGGCAATGATTACATTTATGTCAATACCTTGAAGTACCCGATTGCCGACCCGGAAAGAGTAGCCATCGAATGGAGCCGCCCGCACACCGGGATAGGAAGCGACGGACTGGTACTCATCGGTGCCTCCGAAAAAGCGGATTTCAGCATGCGTATATTCAATGCCGACGGTTCTGAAGCCAAAATGTGCGGAAACGCAAGCCGATGTATCGGGAAGTATCTGTATGAATACGGGATGACCGACAAGACACGGGGCATAACGCTCGAAACCCTCTCAGGCATCAAGACCCTGAACCTGCATACCAACGGGAAAGACCGGGTCACTTCCGTCACGGTAGATATGGGCAAACCCGCTGACATCCATCCGGTATGTCTGGGCAAGGATTATCCTTTCGCGGAAGGGATAGCCGTATCCATAGGAAATCCCCACTTGGTTATCTTTGTGGAGGACCTGAAGCAGGTCGATTTGCCCGAGGTGGGTCCGATATTGGAGCATCATCCTTTGTTTCCCGACCGGGTCAATGTGGAATTTGCCCAAGTGAAAAAAGATGCTTATATTCGGATGCGAGTTTGGGAACGTGGCTCCGGCATAACCCAGGCTTGCGGAACCGGAGCCTGCGCCACCTCCGTGGCCGCTTCGTTTTGCGGAAAATGCGGCCGGGAAAACGACATCGAAATGGATGGCGGGACATTGCACATCGCATGGGACAAGACGGATGGCACACTCCAAATGACCGGTCCTGCCGTAAAGGTATTCGATGGCGAAATAGATATATGAAATGAAAATCAATACACATAACCCCAAAATATATGGCATTAGTAAACGAACATTTTCTGAAATTACAAGGCAATTATCTGTTTGCCGACATAGCGAAACGAATTAACGCATTCAAAGTCACTCATCCGGGGGCAAACCTTATCCGATTAGGCATTGGCGATGTAACCCGACCGCTTCCTCCGGCCTGCATAGAAGCGATGCATCGTGCCGTAGATGAAATGGCTGATGCCCGCACCTTTCATGGTTATGGTCCCGAACAAGGATATGACTTCCTGATAGAAGCTATCATCAAGCACGATTTCGCCCCAAGAGGCATAAATCTCAGCCCCTCGGAAATATTTATCAGCGACGGGGCGAAAAGCGATACGGGCAATATCGGAGAACTGCTCCGTTGGGACAATAGCATGGCCATCACCGATCCGGTCTATCCCGTCTATGTGGATAGCAACATCATGTGCGGACGCTCCGGCACGTTGGGCAAAGATGGCAAATGGAGCAACGTAACCTACTTGCCCTGTACCATCGAGAATAATTTTGTACCGGAAATCCCTAACCATCGGGTTGATTTGATCTATCTGTGCTATCCCAATAATCCGACAGGGACGACACTCACCCACGAGCAGTTGAAGCAATGGGTAGACTATGCCATAGCGAATGATACGCTGATTATCTTCGATGCGGCCTACGAGGCATACATCCGCGAACCGAACGTTCCCCACTCTATCTATGAAATACGCGGAGCCAAAAAGGTGGCTATCGAAATACGGAGCTTCTCGAAAACCGCAGGATTTACCGGTGTACGTTGCGGATATACGGTCATCCCCAAGGAGGTAAGCGCCGCAGATATCGAGGGGAAACGCATCCAGCTCAATCCCTTGTGGAACCGGCGCCAATGTACGAAGTTCAACGGGACAAGCTATATCACCCAACGGGGAGCCGAAGCGATATATACACCTGAAGGACAGAAACAGGTCAAGGAGACAATCGACTATTATATGGAAAACGCACGCATCATGCGCCAGGAACTGACTCGTGCAGGATTCAACGTTTACGGAGGTATAAACGCTCCCTACATTTGGCTCAAAGCGCCTAAAGAGCTGACCTCATGGAAGTTCTTCGACAAATTACTCTATGAGGTCAACATCGTAGGCACACCGGGGGTAGGCTTCGGACCAAGCGGCGAAGGATTCCTGCGCCTGACGGCCTTCGGCAAACGTGAGGATTGCATCGAAGCTATGCAACGTCTCCGCAAATGGGCATGACGGATTCCTTAAAAAGTTGACACACCGTCCACTTTAGCTTCCTTCCGTATAAATACAAGACGGTGTGTCAAAATATAAAGCATACTGCCTATTCCGAAAAAGGGTGGGTATTTTTCCGGAATAGGCAGTATGCTTTCATGGAACGGGCAGTCCCCCCCAATGCATCGGTGTCCTTACGTTAAAAACATTAAACGAATTGAGGCTAATCAAGAATCTTTATGTATGTTTGTGCGAAATAAAAACGTATAATGTATTTATGGAAGAGTTACCTGTAATAGACTTTGAGAATTTGAGAGCTAATCTGACTTCTTACGATTGCTTTCAGAATGACATTTTGGTATCTGATCTGGATTATCATTCCGTATTTTCTACGAACTGCGTGCGGATGAATGCCCTTCAGATAGTATTGTTGCTACAAGGCTCTTTGGAATTAAATATTGATTATACCTCTTATACGGTTACGGCCAATTCCATGACCACGATTAT
>DWYO01000303.1 GCA_019118725.1 Candidatus Parabacteroides intestinavium
GTCGGCGCACATTGGGTCACAGCCGAAAGGCATACTTCGGGATGGGAGGCTATAGCGTCCAGTTTATCTCCTTCTAAGGCGCAATGGAAATACCATATTTTATCATTTGTCGAAGCCAAAGACAAGGGAACTCCGTATGCGGTTCCATCAGCACGGGTGAAACTGACCGTTATATAGGGGGCTTTGTGCATAATCTCCAAAGCCCAGTCTGTAGGCATTTCTCTACTAACTTTTCTCATGAGACGTTATATATTTGCAAGTAGATGCTTCGTACTCAAATCTGTTAATTCATATCTTGTATCCCTTGTCGACCACTGAAATGGATACCTAATCCAGCCATAAAAGACAATATGCCGATTACCCAAGCTGCCGCATCACTTAGCATTGCGCCAAAAGAGTAGCCTATAATTCCCCATAAAAGAGATAGTACGATGCAAAAAGCTGTTCCTAAAAATGGAATGCTTAATAGAATGGCCAGACCTATAAATGTACCTCCAAACCACCACCATGATTCTTTGAATAGACCGGCCAATATTGCTATGATGAAAATTTCCCAAATTAAGATGTTTGAATTGCGTATATTGGCAATACCTCCTGTGATGCTTCTTCGCATTTGCGATTCAGGATCATCACTTTTATTGTTATTTAGCCATTCTCCACAATGTTTGCATTTTCGGGCAATAGCTTTGATTTCCTCCCCACAATAGGGACAACGAATGGTCTTATCCATATAAATAATCCTGATTAAAATAATTGATTGGACAAATATAGAAATTTCATTTAAAAAAGCATATAGCTTTTTTGAAAAGAGATAAAAATTATTTTTTTAATACCCAGGCAAAAAAATATAGGCTTTTCAGGTTAAATAGCTGTAAATATAGTTGAAAATTTAAATTAGTTATTACCTTTGAAACATAAATTATATTATTTACAACTAAATCTATTAAGCACATGAACAAATTCAGCAAATTAGCACTGATTTTTACCGTATGTGCAGGCATGACAGCCTGTTCGGGCGGTATTGTGACGCAAGGTGATTACCATGTAATCCCATTGCCTAAAGAAGTAACGCCGGAAAATGGACAGCCTTTTGCGCTGACTTCATCTGTAAAGATTTATTATCCGGAAGGAAATGCGCAAATGGAACAAAATGCCGTTTTTTTGTCTTTATATCTAAAAGAGCTGACCGGTTTTGAGCTTGAAGCTGTTTCCGGAGAAGGTTCTGACGGAATTTTACTTACTTTGGATAAGAATATACCCCATGCCGAAGGGTACCGCTTGAAAGTGGGGCATGAGGGGATAGAAATAGCCGGAGCGTCTGAGGCCGGAGTATTTTATGGCATTCAGACGCTTCGCAAATCGATTCCTATAGATGCGGAAGGAAGTAGAGTGATGCTTCCGGCAGTGACAATAAACGATTATCCGCGTTTTGCCTATCGAGGTATGATGCTGGATGTGGGCCGGCATTTCTTTCCGGTTGATTCCATTAAAATATATCTGGATATGCTGGCATTGCACCATATAAACCGGTTCCATTGGCATTTGAGCGATGACCAGGGATGGCGTATCGAAATCAAAAAATATCCGAAACTGACTGAGGTGGGTTCGCAAAGAAGCGAGACCGTAATTGGCCATAATAGCGGAAAATATGACGGAAAACCTTATGGCGGATTTTATACGCAAGACGAAATCCGGGAAGTGATAGCATACGCAGCCGAACGCCATATCACGATTGTTCCGGAAATAGATCTTCCGGGGCACCAGCAGGCGGCATTGGCCTCTTATCCGGAATTGGGGTGTACCGGAGGTCCGTATGAGGTGTGGAAACAATGGGGAATCTCGGACGATGTGATTTGTGCCGGTAATGACAAGGCTATGCAGTTTTTGGAGGATGTATTGGCGGAGATCATCGAGCTTTTCCCGTCTGAATACATTCATGTAGGAGGTGATGAATGTCCGAAAGTGCGTTGGGAGAAGTGTCCGAAATGTCAGGCACGTATCAAGGCCGAAGGCATCAAAGGAGATAGCCATCACACCGCCGAACAATATCTGCAGAGCTATGTGATTAAACGGATGGCTAAGTTCGTGGAAAGTAAAGGCCGTAAGATTATCGGTTGGAGTGAAATACTGGAAGGAGGTCTGCCTGAAAATGCTACTGTAATGAGCTGGCTTGGTACTTCAAGCGGAATTGAAGCAGCCCGGCAGCATCATGATGTGATCATGGCCCCCAATACGTATGTATATTTTGATTATTATCAGACTACAGATACCGAGAATGAGCCGGATGCTATTGGTGGATATATCCCTTTGGAGAAAGTCTATTCATTTGAACCTACCGAGGGTATACCAGAAGAGGGACACAAATACATAATCGGTGCGCAAGCCAATTTGTGGACGGAATATATTCCTAATTTCAGGCAGGTTCAATATATGGTGCTTCCTCGAATGGATGCATTGGCAGAAGTGCAATGGTGCGATCCTTCTCAAAAAGATTATCCGGACTTCTTGTCCCGCCTGATGCACATGACACAACTTTATGACAAGTTGGGTTATAATTATGCCAAACATATCTATGATCCGAATGTTTCTTTGAATCCGAATCCGGAAAAGGGTTGTCTGACTGTTTCTATTACAAAATTGGGCGATGGAGTGGTTTATTATACAACAGATGGTACAGAGCCGACCTCTGCCTCTTCTACTTATACAGCTCCATTGGAAATCAAAGAAGATGCGGATATCAAAGCCGTGATTATTCGCCCGGATGGAAGCCGGAGCCGGATGTTTTCTGAAACGGTTTCTTTTAATAAGGCTACGATGAAACCGATAACCCTCAAGGAGCAACCAAGCCAGGGGTATGTATTTAATGGTGCTCCGGTTCTGAATGATGGATTAAAAGGAAATACCAATTACAAGACCGGGCGTTGGCTGGGATTCCAAGGAAAGGATATTGATGCGGTTATTGATTTGAAAGAGCCGACAGAGTTCAGTAAAGTGTCTTTTGATACGAATGTAATGAAAGGCGACTGGATTATGGGGGCTATCGGTGTAACGATAAAAGTATCGGATGACGGACAAACTTTCCGCGAAGTTGCCTCTGAATCAATTCCCTCTCTTCAACAGAAAGATGCAGACGGAATTTACCCGCAGGAAATTTCCTTTGATACGCAAAAGGCCCGTTATGTGGAAGTCATCATCCGAAACGGCAAATTGCCATCCTGGCATGGAGGAGCCGGTAATCCGGCTTATATCTTTGTAGATGAGATTTGCGTGGAATAAACTTTAGAGGACAAGGCATGTAGAGGGGACATCATCCCCTAATGCCTTGTTTTCTCGTCAATTTAAAAAAAGAAATATAT
>DWYO01000304.1 GCA_019118725.1 Candidatus Parabacteroides intestinavium
AGTGGGTACAGTAGAAAGCATTCTAAGTGTAAAAAAGATAGTAGAAGCGATTGAAGATCCGGTAATTGTAGTCGTTTCAGCATTAGGAGGTATCACAGATAAGTTATTACTTACCTCCTCAATGGCAGCCAAGGGTGATGTAGGCTATGAAAAAGAATTCTCGGGTATCGTATCACGCCATCTGGACGTGATTGAAGGCGTAATACCGGATGTAGACAAACGCCGGAGCGTACAAATACGCGTCATGAATCTTTTGGACGAACTGGGGAACATCTTGCGTGGCGTTTTTTTGATAAGCGACTTATCCGACAAGACCTCAGATGCCATTGTAAGCTATGGCGAACGACTCTCCTCGCTCATCGTATCCAATGTCATTCAAGACGCACAGTTGTTTGACTCGCGTAAGTTCATCAAGACGACCAAGCAGTTCAACAAGCATATTGTCGATTTTGAATTGACCAACCAGCTCATTAAAGAAACATTCACCCCGCTTCCTAAAGTATCATTGGTACCAGGGTTTATCTCTACCAGTAAAGACAATGGAGAGGTGACCAATTTGGGAAGAGGCGGCTCTGACTATACGGCATCTATCCTTGCTACGGCTCTCGATGCCTCTATTTTGGAAATATGGACGGATGTAGACGGATTCATGACAGCAGATCCGCGGGTAATCAATTCGGCATACGTTATCGACCGGTTAAGTTTTACAGAGGCCATGGAGCTCTGTAACTTCGGTGCGAAAGTGATTTATCCGCCCACTATCTATCCGGTTTATCATAAGAATATCCCTATCCGCATCCGGAACACATTCAACCCCGGAGCTCGCGGGACCTACATCTCCCGTGCGAAAGAAAAAGCCACCGGGAAAGGGCTCATCAAAGGCATCTCGTCAATCAACGATACCTGTCTTATCACCGTTCAAGGTCTGGGTATGGTAGGTGTAATTGGCGTGAACTATCGTATTTTCCGCACTTTAGCCAAGAATGGCATTAGCGTGTTTATGGTATCTCAGGCCAGTTCAGAAAACAATACGACCTTTGCCGTGCGGAATGCCGATGCCGATCTTGCCGTAAAGGTGCTGAATGAAGAATTCTCATTAGAGCGCGCACAAGGAGATATGAATGATACGGTAGCTGAAAAAGATCTGGCTACGGTAGCCATCGTAGGCGAGAATATGAAGCGTACACCGGGTATCGCCGGCAAGCTATTCGGCACATTGGGACGGGCAGGTATCAGCGTAATCGCTTGCGCACAAGGAGCCTCTGAAACGAACATATCTTTCGTTATCAAACACAAGTATCTGCGTAAGGCATTGAACTCCATTCACGACTCTTTTTTTCTGTCTGAATACAAAGTACTGAATTTATTTGTCGTAGGAATCGGTACTGTAGGAGGAAACCTGCTGGAACAGATCCGTCTCCAACAACCCAAACTCATGGAGCAAAACGGACTGAAGCTGAATATCGTAGGAATTGCCAACTCAAAGAAATCCCTGCTGAACCGAGAAGGCATCAACCTTGATAATTACAAAGAGGAGCTACTCAATAACGGAAAGGAAAACAACCCGGAGCAACTTTGCGAAGATATCCTCAACATGAACATCTTCAATTCGGTATTCGTGGATTGCACCGCAAGTCCGGCCATTGCCGCACTTTACAGCCGGCTGATGAACGGGAACGTTTCGGTAGTAGCCGCCAACAAAGAGGCCTCCTCCTCTTCTTACGATAATTATATTGCTTTGAAAGAAACAGCCCGCCATCGCGGAATCAAATTCTTGTTTGAAACCAATGTCGGTGCCGGACTCCCCATCATCAACACGATGAATGACCTTATCAATAGCGGAGACCATATCTTGAAACTGGAAGCCGTATTATCAGGTACTTTAAATTATATCTTCAATACAATGAGTGCCGATATACCTTTCAGCCAAACCATCCGCATGGCGATGGAAGCCGGATATGCCGAACCGGATCCACGCATTGACTTGAGCGGGAAGGATGTCATCCGCAAATTGGTTATCCTGGCACGTGAAGCCGGATACAAAATAGAGCAAAGTGATGTAACAAAAAATCTGTTCATTCCTGAATCTTATTTCTTAGGTTCGTTAGAGGATTTCTGGAATAACATTCCGAAATTAGATGCCGAATTCGAAGAGAAAAGGAAAAAGCTGGAGGCCGAGAACAGACGATTGCGTTTTGTGGCCAAAATGGAAAACGGAAATTGCGAAGTTGGGCTGCAAACGGTTGATGCGCATCACCCGTTCTATGAATTGGAAGGAAGCAACAATATCATCATGATATCCACCGAACGGTATCATGAATATCCGATGATCATCAAAGGATATGGAGCCGGAGCAGATGTTACAGCAGCAGGTGTGTTTGCTGATATCATCTCGATAGCCAATATCCGTTAAAAAATTCACAAGCTTATGAAGACACTTATCATTTTAGGAGATGGAATGGCGGATGAGCCGATTGCTGAATTAGGCAACAAAACACCGCTGCAATATGCCCATACACCTTATATGGACAAATTGGCCTCATTGGGTATAACCGGAAGGCTAAAGACCGTGGCTGATGGATTCCATCCGGGTAGCGAAGTGGCCAATATGTCTGTATTGGGGTACGACTTGCCCACAGTCTATGAAGGACGTGGTGTATTGGAAGCTGCCAGTATGGGCGTGGAGCTCCATCCCGGCGAAATAGCCCTGCGTTGCAATCTGGTATGTGTTGAAGGGGATTTGCTGAAGAACCATTCGGCGGGACATATCACCACCTCCGAAGCCGACCAGCTCATCCGTACCTTAAATGAGCAATTGGGGTCTGAGCACATTCATTTTTATACCGGTGTTTCCTACCGTCATTTGCTGGTTATCCGAGGTGGGAACAAGCATTTGGATTGTACGCCTCCGCATGATATCCCGTTACAGCCTTTTGCCGAGCACTTGATTCGTCCGGAAATACCTGAAGCTGAAGAGACAGCCCGCATGCTGAATGAGTTGATACGGAAATCTCAACAAATCCTGAAGAATCATCCGGTCAATCAACAGCGCATCCGGGACGGGAAAGACCCAGCCAATAGCATTTGGCCTTGGTCTCCCGGTGAACGCCCTGCCATGAAGACTCTACGCGAGCTTTATGGCATCCGGCAAGGTTCTGTGATTTCAGCAGTTGATCTCATCCGGGGCATAGGGGTTTATGCCGGATTGAAAGTAATTCATGTAGAAGGTGCTACCGGTTTATACGACACTAATTATGAGGGCAAGGCGCAGGCTGCTTTAGAAGCGTTAAAGCATGACGATTTTGTGTACCTGCATGTCGAAGCCAGTGACGAAGCCGGACATGAGGGGGACGTAAATCTGAAAATCCGCACGATAGAGGATTTAGACCGCAGAATAATAGGTCCGATATTCGAGGCCCTGCAGACAGGGAGTGAGCCCGTGGCAATAGCTGTATTGCCTGATCACCCTACGCCTTGTGCCATCCGTACACATACAAGCACCCCGGTTCCGTTCTTGATCTATAAACCTGGGACAGCCCCGGATGAAGTTACCTGTTTTGATGAGTTCTCCGTACAAAACGGGAAATGCGGACTTCTGGAAAAAGATGAATTTATTAAAGAGTTAGTAACCAGCAGAGGATAAGGAAACTTCTCCTTACGTTTTTACAGCTCAAAACGTATAAACTTAAAAACGGAATACTTATGAAATATTATAGCACAAACAAACAAGCGCCTTTAGCCTCCTTGGAGGAAGCCGTAGTCAGAGGGCTGGCTGGAGATAAAGGACTTTACATGCCTGAGCGCATCCAACGTTTAGACGATTCTGCAATTCGGAATATGAAAAACCAGTCCTTCCATGAGATAGCTTGTACTGTGGCTCAAGCTTTTTTTGGAGAGGATGTGGATAAGGAGACGTTAGATCATATCGTATGCGACACCTTATCATTCGACACTCCGGTAGTTCCTGTCAAAGGGAACATCTATAGTCTGGAATTGTTTCATGGGCCAACCTTGGCTTTCAAAGATGTAGGAGCACGTTTCATGGCACGGCTTTTAGGCTATTTCATCCGCAAAGAGGGACTGAAGCAAGTCAATGTACTGGTAGCTACCTCCGGAGATACAGGCAGTGCCGTGGCAAACGGATTCTTAGGGGTGGAAGGCATCCATGTCTATGTTTTATATCCTAAAGGGAAAGTCAGTCCTATCCAAGAATGCCAGTTTACCACTTTGGGGCAAAACATCACCGCCTTGGAAATAGACGGCACATTTGATGATTGCCAAGCACTGGTCAAATCGGCCTTTATGGACAAACAATTGAATGCCCATCTCAAGCTGACTTCGGCCAATTCCATCAATGTGGCCCGGTTCCTTCCGCAATCTTTCTATTATTTTCACGCCTACGCTCAAATGGACCGCATGGGAAAAGCGGATAAATTAGTGATTTGCGTACCCAGTGGAAATTTCGGGAATATTACTGCCGGACTATTCGCCCAGCAGATGGGACTTCCCATAACGCATTTTATCGCAGCCAACAATCGCAACGATGTCTTTTGGGAGTACTTAAAGACAGGCATATATACTCCGCGTCCCTCCGTACAAACGATTGCCAATGCCATGGATGTCGGTGCACCCAGCAACTTTGCCCGTATTCTGGATTTGTATGAAAACAACGACGTACATCAAGAGATTTGTCATCATATTTCCGGTGCACGATTCACGGATGAAGAGATTGCCGATACAATCCGACGCACTTATCAAGAAACCGGTTATCTGTTAGACCCACACGGGGCTTGCGGGTATCAAGCACTAAGCGATTATCTTTCCGGAGACGAACAGGGTATTTTCTTAGAAACTGCTCATCCCGCCAAGTTTAAAGACACCATTGACCGGATTTTACATACCGACATTCCGATCCCGGAAAAACTCCAGGCATTCATGCAAGGGAAAAAACAAAGTATCGGACTGCCCAAGACATTCGATGACTTTAAGCAGTTTTTATTGGATAGATAAAAACAGACAAAGTCGGAAGCAAGACGGTGTTGTCAGAATATAAAACCGCACATAGATGCAACAGATTTTTATAGATTTATTCGGCTGTTCATCAATAATATATAATCCGTTGTCATCTGTTGCATCTGTGTTATTTGTGTGCAATTTTATATTTTGACACACTCCCTTTTATGAGAATACAAAGCGATACGACAGTTTTCGTTCAGCAAATCAACTTATATCCGATGCCGCGGATATTGACAATCTGGATATTCGGATCAGCGGAGAGTTTTTTCCTTAATTTGGTGATGAACACATCCATACTTCGGGCATTAAAGAAATTATCATCTCCCCAAAGCGCTAATAATACAGGACGACGATTAAGCACTTCATTCTGATGTTCGCATAACATCCGCAAGATTTCAGTTTCCCGATAAGAGAGAGATTCGGTCTGTCCGTTAATTTCCAAGAGTTGGTGGGCAACTCGAAAACGATAAGAACCAATCTGATATTCTTCCTTCTGCCGAGTGTTTTTTGTGGCGATAGGCCGGTTGAGCAACGCTTGAATACGCACCATCAATTCTTCCATATCGAAAGGCTTTTTCAAATAATCATTACCCCCTACCTTAAATCCGTCCACCACATCTTCTGTCGAGGAGCGCGCTGTGAGAAAAAGAATAGGAATATGTTTGTTCATCTGCCGAATCATCTTCGTTAATGTGAAGCCATCCAATTGCGGCATCATGACATCGAGCACAAGAATATCCGGCTTGATTTGCCTGAACAGCTCAAAGGCCTTTTCTCCATTCGAGGCCAAAGTGATTTTGAAATCCGGCAGACTTTCCAAACTATCTTTAATGATTTTTGCCAAAGCAATTTCATCTTCAGCTAATAATATATGTATCATTTTATTGAGGAATTAAGAGAGTAAATATGGAACCTTTGTTTTCTTGACTGCTTACTTGAATAGAACCGCCATGCCGTTCGATAATTTCTTTCGCATAGCTCAATCCTAAGCCATAACCTTTCACATCGTGTCGATTCCCTTTAGAAATACGATAAAAGCGTTCGAATATCTGCTTTTGATACTTAGCAGGAATACCGCAACCATTGTCTTTTATATCAATCTCCAGATTGCGTTCATTGCGTTTGAGCCGTATGGAAATCTCGACTTCTTCACCTGAATATTTTATGGCATTGTCAATTAGGTTCGCTATTACGTGCGTCAGATGAAACCTGTCGGCATAAACCGGCTGTTCGCCCCATTCGTTTTCTATTTGGAAACGGACCGGTTTGTTTGCTTTCAGGGCAAATTGTTCCGACAGGCGTTTCACGATAGGCGCTACTTGGAATTGTTCCTTTTGCAGATGAAAGTTCTTTCGTTCATCGATTGCCATACTCAGTATTTTTTCAACCAGTTCGGTCAGTTGCTTTAATTGTTGCTTACAGATATTGAAATACTCTTCTCGTTTAACCGGGTTGTCAGCTAAACGAAAGGTTTGCAATGCATCAATCGCAGAATAAGTAATTGTGATAGGCGTTTTCAATTCGTGCGTCATGTTATTGATGAAATCATTCTTGATTTGCGCAACGGTCTTCTGGTGCAAAATCGTTCGAATCAGGTAGAAATAGCAGGTCGTTGTAAGTAAAACGAAAAAAATAGAGAGCATGAAAGCATAGAGCATACGCCGGTAGATAAGTCGGTCTGCATCGACTACGAAGCCTTGCAATCCGAACTCTTCATTCATCGTGATGCTCACCCGGCGGGATTGGATTAAATTTTCCAATTTCAAATCTTGGGGCTTTGACGTATCTATAAGGGTGTCTTTTCCAAACACCGCATCTACAAAATGCGGCCGGGAAATGCCATTTCGTTCCAATACCGTGCCGAACACGCTGTCTATCGTAAGAATACTAATCGGGCGGATGGCCGTTACCATCTCAAATATTCCGGCAGATGACGCCAATCGTACGACATCATAGCTTTCTTTATAATACTCTTTTGTGAAAGTCAGCGGTTTGTCACGTTCGTCGGTCGGATTCAAAATCATATTCCGATAATACCGCACCATCTTTTTGTTTTCTTGATGACTGAGCACCCTACTGATGCTATCTACGGCAATACCCATCGACATTTCGCCATGCGGAGCACCTTGTGTGGAATCTTGCTCCATACGAGTCAGATGAATGGCTAAGGTCTCTGCAATCGATTGTTCGAAAAGCTGGTGCACCTTATTCGCCATGTGCTTCTTTTCCGTTTCATAAGTATTCCAAAGCCAACAACCTTGCGAAATAAAAATACCTACGACGGAAATCGAAACGAATAACAGAATAAAATATCGTTGTATTTTCATCTTTTTATACCGGATATCCTGTTGGGTTATCCCTTATTTTTAAACAAATATAGG
>DWYO01000305.1 GCA_019118725.1 Candidatus Parabacteroides intestinavium
GTCGAAAAAAATATTTATAAAAAAATTTGTAGTATCAATAAAATGGTGTTTCTTTGTGGGCGAGAAAAATAGGATTATACTAAAAACTAAGTAGTAATAAGTCTGAGTGAATGATGATGAGGTGATGATGAATTGCTGGCTTAAGTCTTGTTGGTCTTATAAGAATAAAGAATCTCATAGAGAGGATTATTAATATTTAAAAGTATTAAAACATGAAAAACTATTTTAACAAACGGGGAGGGGTAAAACCCTATATGCAAGTAGTACTCCCTCTTTTCGTTTTTAGTTTACTGCCCACTGCGAATCTGCATGCAGAGACAGGGCCGGCACTCAACTCGGGTATAGAGTCGACCGACCAGGCCGAAAAGAAAGTGACAGGACAGATTGTCGATAAGACTGGTGAACCGATTATTGGTGCGAACATTGTAGAGAAAGGCACTACCAATGGGACCATATCGGGCATGGATGGTTCGTTCTCCTTGTCAGTTTCTGACAATGCCGTATTGGAAATTTCATACATCGGCTATTTAACACGCGACATATCCGTTTCCGGACAGTCGCATCTATCCATCGAAATGTCTGAAGATACCCAAAGCTTGGACGAAGTAGTCGTTGTAGGTTATGGTGCGCAAAAGAAGGTCAACTTGACCGGTTCGGTCGCTACCATTAATTTGGCGGATGAAACGATGTCTCGTCCGGTAACAACCATCTCTTCGGCTTTGTCAGGTATGGCTGCCGGTCTGAATGTGATGCAGACCACGGCTAAGCCTAACTCGGAAGGCGCAAGCGTTCAGATTCGTGGTACCGGTACCTTGAACGACTCCAGTCCGTTGATTTTGGTGGATGGTATGGAAATGAGCCTGAACGAAATCAACCCGAACGATGTAGAATCTATTTCTGTATTGAAAGATGCCGCATCTTGTGCGATTTATGGTAATCGAGGAGCAAACGGTGTTATCTTGGTAACGACCAAGAAAGGCAAAGATGGAAAGGTAAATGTCACGTATTCCGGCAAATTCTCTTACAACACGCCGGCTAAGCTGATTGACCGTATCTCCAATTATGCCGATTACATGGAGATTATGAACCAAACGGCGTTAAATACCGGTCAGGCTGCTATTTTCAACCAGTCTACTATCGATCAATGGCGTGCGGCCGCTCAAAATCCGAATGGAATCTCAGAATCCGGTTATCCGAATTATGTAGCTTATCCGAACACCGATTGGTATGATGAGGTCTATAACCCGAAATGGATGCAAGAACATTCGTTGACGGTATCCGGAGCCGAGAAGAAAACGACCTATAACTTGAGCGCTACCTATTTGAACAACCCGGGATTGGTTATCGAATCCGGTATGAAAAAATACTACCTGCGTGCGGATGTAGAATCCCGTCCGACAGACTTTCTGACCGTCGGCTTGCGTGCATGGGGATATCATACCGACCAGGAGCGCAACAGCGTTGACGATTTGAATGGAATCAATATGCAGAAGACCACTCCGGGTACTTATCCGTATTATGACGGATATTATGGTGTAGCCGAGGCAACAGAAGAAGACCCGCAGACCTGGAACCCGATACAGTCCTTGACCGCATCGCAGGGTTCTTATAGTCAGACCAAAATTTTTGCCAATCCGTATATCAAGGTTGACTTCTTGAAATATTTCAGTATTACGGCAAACTTGTATTATGACAAGTGGGAAAATGAACACTTGTGGCATAACAGTGAATATCTGCCATCCTATAGCTTCTCGAAAAACGAATTGAGAAACAATCCGCCGAGCGCTGAGCAGCTGGCCGATTATTCCTCCAAATTGTGGAGAGACCAAGACCAGAGTTGGAAGACTACCACAATCTTGAATTACAATCAGACGATTAATAAAGACCACGAAGTATCCGCCATGCTGGGTTATGAGGAATACCGCAAATGGGGACGTGTGTTTGATATCAGCAAGAAGGGTATGAGTGACCCGAGTATGACCGACTTCGATGCTTTAACCGATCCGGATTATATCACCGGTAATACGACAAAGAACTATTCTTCACGATCTTTGTTCGCGCGTGCCAACTATGCTTACAAGTCCCGCTATTTGTTTGAAGCAAATGTACGTTACGACGGGTCATCCCGTTTCTCGCCCGATAGCCGTTGGGGTGTATTCCCCTCCTTCTCTGCCGGTTGGCGTGCATCCGAGGAGGGTTTCCTAAAAGATTTGGGAATCTTTGACAATTTGAAGCTGCGTGCGTCTTGGGGTAAGTTGGGTAACAATTCTATCGGAAACTTTGAATGGCAATCGGTTTACAATACCGCTATTTATGCTTTCGGAGGCAGCAAGGTATTAGGCTTGGCCATGTCCTCTTTCTCCAACTATGATCTGCAATGGGAAACCACAGCTGTGACCAATGTAGGTTTGGATGTATCGGTCTTGAACAACCGTTTGAGCGGAACCATCGAAGCTTATAACAAATTTACGGATGGTATCTTGTATAATCCGACGCTTTCACCGACTTTGGGTCTGTTCGGTTCGCCCCGTCAGAACATTGCGGAGGTGAAGAACCGAGGCGTTGAGTTGACATTGAGCTGGCAAGACCGCGTAAATGACTTTACGTATGGCATCACCGGTAACTTCTCCTACAACAAGAACTGGGTGAGCAAGTACAAAGGAGAATTGATCCGTGAATGGCGTACAGACGAAAATGGAAACAGCTATTACTATACCAACCTGGGAGATGTAAGTACCGGTGGTAACGAGCGCGTATTGGAAGGACACATGATGAATGAGTTTTATATGTTGAACTTGTATTCAGGAAACGGCAGCCATTTCAATGCGGATGGCTCCGTGAATCCGGCAGGTGGCCCGAAAGATGGTATGATCCGTTCAGAAGCCGATATGCAATGGCTGGAAGCTATGTTTGACGCCGGTTATCAGTTCTATCCGAAGCAGGGAGTAGGCAAAGATAAGATCTGGTATGGCGATATTATTTATGCAGACCGGGATGGTGATGGTATCTACGGGGATGATGACGATAGAGAGTTTCAGAACTTCTCAAAGACTCCGAAGTTCTATTATGGTTTGCAGGCATATTTTAGCTGGAAGGGATTTGACCTCTCGATGAACTGGGCAGGTGCGGCCGGCTTCAAGATTTATTGGTATGATACGACCCAGAACAGCCCGATTTGTATCTATGGATACAATATGAGCAAAGAATTGGCATACGACCATTTCTTCTTTGATCCGGAAGATCCGACCAACCCGGCTACGAATACCACATCCGAGAACCCGCGTCTGGTATTGGATCAAGGGGCACAGGTATCGGCTGCAGGCGTTCATCGTTTGCAGAACGGTAACTATATGAAGTTGAAGAACCTGACTATCGGTTATACTTTGCCGAAGAGTATCGTGAATAAGATTTACATGCAAAATGTACGTGTCTACGTTTCGGGTGAGAATCTGTTGACAATTACCGGATTTGATGGCATGGATCCGGAAATGATGACCGGTAACGGTTATGCGCCGATGCGTCAGTATGCAGTAGGAGTAAATGTAACATTCTAAAATGAAGCAACAATGAACAACAAAAATAAAAATATGAAGAATCTGCTGGTGGCATGTTCAGCCCTGATTTTGACGGGGGGCTTTAGCAGTTGCGTGGACATGGACCTGACTCCGAAGAACGCGCCATCAGAGAACAGTGTATGGAACAGTCCGACCATGGCCGAACAGACCGTAGCCGGAGTATATAACCGCCTGTATGATGATTATCAGGGAACTTCGGATAATGGGTGGTTCGACATGTGGACCTATATGATGGATATTGATGCGAACTGGGTGGGCTGGTATCAGTTCCTGACAGGAGCCAATAACTCTTCGACCTGGTGGGGAAGTGAGGCTTACTGGAACCAGTATTATGGAAGCATCATCCGTGCGAACGATGTAATCGGCAATCTTCCGAACGTGCAAGGCTTGGATGAGGCTAAGAAATCCCGTTATGTTTCGGAAGTTACTTTCTTAAGAAGCTGGTGGTATTACCGCTTGAATATCTTGTATGCCGGGGTGCCTTATTACACGGAGCCAATCAAAAATCCGGATGAGGCTAATCTGCCGCGCTCTTCACAGGATGAGATTTGGGATTACCTGATTGCCGACCTGACCTCTTGCATCGAGAATCCGAACTTGCCAGATAAATATTCTTCTTCCGATAGTGATTACGGACATATCACCAAAGGGGCTTGTTATGCGTTGCGTGGCAAGATTTATATGTGGAAGAAAGATTGGCAGAAGGCTATAGATGACTTTAAGGCCGTAGGCAATTGCGGGTATAGTCTGTATACCGGTGCCGGAGCTGATTCGTACAAGCAATTGTTCAAGCTGGCCAATGAGCGTTGCGATGAGATGATTTTCTCTATTCAGTGTGTGGATGAAGATGCGTATGCTCATCGTAAACCGCAAGGTTTCGGTAACCGTGTAACGGCCGGTAGCGATTGGAACAACTATCTGGTGAATCCGGCATTTGTGGATTCGTATGAATGTGCGGACGGAAAACCTTTTGATTGGGATGACTATATTCCGGGGTATAACGAGATGGGAACGGATGCCCGTATGGTCTATTTCTTGCGTGATGGCATGACCGAGAAGGAACGTACCGATATGGCTGCTGCCGGTGCGGATTTGTCCAAATATCTGGAATCCGGAAACGAGGCTCGTATTAGAGCTGCTTACGAAAATCGTGACCCACGTTTGGGTATGTCTGTCATCACACCTTACTCTACTTACTTAGGGGGTATCGCCGGGTTTGCCCAGGATTACACTATGCGCTTCCCTTATCGTGGCTCTGATACCGCCGAACCTTGGGACTTGCGTACCGATACCAACTCAAAGATGTATTATCTGAATCGCAAGTTCATACCGGAAGGAATGGAATTCGTAACGATGTATTCGGAAGTAGACCTTCCTCAGATCCGTTATGCTGATGTCTTGTTAAGCTTGGCTGAAGCGTTGAACGAGCTGAACGGTCCGACTTCTGAGGCTATCGAGTGTGTGAATCAGGTGCGCCGTCGTGCCGGAGTGGCCGAATTGAATTCCAATGAATACACGCAGGTAACCAGCCAGGAGAATTTGCGTGAACGCATCATGAATGAAAAGCACTGGGAACTGGTTGGCGAAGACCAGGTGCTGTTTGACGAAATGCGCTGGAGAACCTGGAAAGACTTGAAGTTCTATACCGATAATCACGGGCAGATGAATGGCTTGCGTCAGGTTTGGGGTACCCCGACTTATACCTATACTTGGGGGGGCGATCAGTATTGGTCTTTGCCTATACCTATCCGCGAAGTTCAGATGAACCCGAATATGCAACAGACTCCGGGATGGGAGTAATCCTTGAGGGGGCTTGCACTTAAAGAATACGGGAGATAAACTGGATTGGAGTAGGACCAAAAGGTGTTTATCTCCCGCTTTGGTCTGGAGAAAAAGATCCTGATGTCGGTATGAACCGAGAAAGAATGGATTATTCGAGAGATTCATTACCTTTGTGTAATCATTAATAAAATGGATGAATAAATGAAAAATTTAAAGTATTTAGTAGTAGCGAGTGCTCTGTGCCTGGTGGCGTGTGGAGACAAGAACGCGTCAAAGGAGGAGGGTACGTCAATCCCTTCAACGGATTCGACAGAAGTGCAGGTGGGGTATCATAATCCGGTGATCCGGATTGCGGCTCCGGACCCGACGGCTATACGTCTGGCTGATGGAACCTATTATTTGTATGCGACGGAAGATATCCGTAATCTGCCGATATTCAAGTCGAAGAACTTAGTGGATTGGGAAGAGGTCGGGACGGCCTTTACCGATGCGACCCGCCCGAATTTTGTGGATAACAATCCGGAAGGCAAGAAGGCGGCTATATGGGCACCGGATATTCAATATATCAAAGGCAAATATGTACTGACCTATTCGTTGGCCGAGTGGGGAAATCATTGGATAAGCACTATCGGTTATGCAGTCTCGGATTCTCCGGAAGGTCCATTTACGCCTAAAGGCAAGCTGTTTAATAGCCGGGATGTGAATGTTGAGAATTCCATCGATCAGTTCCTGTATGAAGAGAACGGGAAATATTATGTGCTTTGGGGAAGTTTCTTCGGCATTTATATCATGGAATTGGATATTACAGATGACCTGACCATCACGCCGAAGCTCGATACAAAGCAGCAACTGGCCGGAAATGCTTACGAAGGCATCAACTTGTGGAAGAAAGACGGGTATTATTACCTGTTCGGTTCGATAGGCTCTTGTTGTGAAGGGGAGAACAGTACCTATACAACGGTTGTAGCCCGTTCTCAAAGCTTGTTTGGTCCGTATGTGAACAAGTCGGGGGCCAAGATGCTGGATAATGCGCATGAGATAGTCATTCAGAAAGATAGCCGTTTCGTGGGAACCGGACATAATGCTTTGTTGCAATTGGATGATGAAGGAAATACCTGGATGCTGTATCACGCTTTCGAACTGACAAACTTAGGCGCTCAAAGACAAGTCCTGCTGGATAAAGTCTTATGGGACGAAGAGGGCTGGCCATACGTCAAAGACCTGCATCCTTCGTATGGAGCTTATCCTCCGGTAATAAAATGATTTTTTGAAAACTCAAAGAATCATGAACTGAAAACTTAATAGAATATGGCAAAGAATTTATTTTTATCAGTAGCACTGGCTTGTATGGCCGGTTTAGTGGGTTGTAGTGGGAATAACAATTCTGCGGATGAGGAGGCCCCCGAAAAAGAGCCTCCTGTAGAGGTGGTTTCTACGACATTACCTATCGCAGATCCCTATATTTTACTTTATGACGGAATGTATTACGCCTATGGGACCTCCGGTGACAATGGTTTTGAGGTATATACTTCGGATGATTTGGAGACCTGGAAGCGTTCGTCTGCCATGGCTTTGAACAAACAAGATTCATACGCTGACCGCTGGTTTTGGGCTCCGGAGGTTTATTATGTGGAGAAAGCAAAAAAGTTTTATCTCTTTTATTCAGCGGACGAACATATCTGCGTAGCCACTTCAGACTCACCTTATGGTCCTTTTGTACAAGACGAGAAGAAACCGATCCGGGAGGAGAAAAGCATAGATACTTCGGTATTTTTTGACGATGACGGGAAGGCGTATTTGTATTTTGTACGTTTCACGGACGGAAATGTTATCTGGGTAGCCGAGCTGAACGATGATTTGAAGTCTATCAAAGAGGAGACCTTAACCCAGTGCTTTGCTGCAGAAGAGCCTTGGGAACTAATCCTTCCGAAGGTGGTAGAAGGCCCGTCGGTAATCAAACAAGGTGATACGTATTACCTGATGTATTCGGCTAATGGCTATACGAGCCAGGATTATGCGGTAGGATATGCTACCTCGAAATCTCCGTTCGGCCCGTGGAAGAAGTACGAGAAAAACCCGATCCTGCATAACTATAAAGGATTGGTGGGTGTAGGGCATGGCGCTCCATTCATCGATAAGGAGGGAAAGATGCGTTATGTATTTCATGCTCATAAGAGCACGACCGAGATTCATCCGCGTGATGCGTATGTAGTGGATATGTCTTTGGAAAATGGAGTAATAACTTTAGACGGGAATCTGGTTCGTCCGAGAGTTGTGAAATAATAATTATACGTAAAAAGGCGTCAGACAAATGGGTTTGATGCCTTTTTTTGTTCTTAATAAAGGGATATTTGTGAAAAATGTAATAATTTTGTTTTGAAACATGGTTGTAAC
>DWYO01000306.1 GCA_019118725.1 Candidatus Parabacteroides intestinavium
GATACCATTATCTTCTATCCGAATTACCACACCTCTTGCTTCCCGTAGCACAGAGATGAGCAGCCTCTTCTCGCCCGTCTTTTGCCGCAAACCATGTTTCATAGCATTCTCAACCGGAATCTGAATCATCATGGAAGGAAGCTCCACTGTCTCGGGATTTATATTCGGATCAATATGAATAGCTACCTGAAGAGACAAATCAAAATGCTTTTTTTCAAGGGAAAGATAAGTCCGAACAAAATCCATTTCTTCCGCAAGAGTAATACTCAATTTTTCTGTCAAACGCAAATTAAGACGCATAATCTTAATCAAATTATATAACTCCTGATAATTAGCATCCGTTTCCTTATAACGACTCATAATCCTATTTAAGGTATTGAAGATGAAATGCGGAGAGACACGATTACGAATATTTTCCATCCTTAAACCAATAATTCGGTTTCTTGTTTCCACGAAAAGCAATTCCTTTTGCTTCTTTTGGTAGAAATAAACAAAAAGGACTGATATAAAAAGAAGTACACAGATCAAAATCCATATACAAACACTCAATTCCAAAGATTGCATGCTGTTCTGTTGCTCTTGGATGAAAAGATGCTGTTTCATTAATGTTGTATCCTGCTGATAACGCAATTCAGTCTCCTTTACCCGCATTTTTATCTGATCATTACGAATGGAATCATCCATTTGCGTGCACTCTTTCAGATACTGATACGCTTTGTCATAATCGCCAATCTCTTCATAATAATGCTGCAAATACCTTTTTCGGATCCCAACCAGTGTTGGTTCGGCATAAAGATTCCCGGTGATAGCATTCAATCGATCAGAAGCGTCATCTATATTTCCTTTTCGCAAAGCCAGCTCAAAAAGCTGGGTCTCCGTATGATAAAGTCCGGAAGTATTGCCTATCTGTTTAAAATAAGTATAACATTCCTTCAGATTCAGGCTAGCTGAATCCAACTCCCCAATAAGCAAGTAACATTCTCCCATATTCAGTCGGCAGATATTTTGAGCATAAACATATTCAGATGAACTTTTAACCAATTCATACGCACGCTTGAACAACTGGAGTGCTTTCCGATAATTTTTCTCAAAATAATAGACATTCCCATAATTGGTAAGAAAGACGAACTTCCGATTCAAATCAAACTGATCAAACATGCCATAAGCCAAATCGTAATAATAGTGAGACCGTTCGAAGTCACGTAATTCCATATAAGTCTGTCCTAATCCGGTATAAATATCATTAACTTCCAATTCCGGCAAATTCAATGAATCGGCAATATACAATGCTTGGCAATAGTTCCATGCACCCAAATCATACTCCCCGCTCCGAACATATATATCCGCAAGATTCGTATAAGCAGATTTCTTCACTTTACGATTATGCGTCTTTTTGCCATAAGTCAGCATTCGCTTAAAATATTTCAGTGCAGAATCATTCTGACTGACTATTGCATATCGATTACCTATATTATTGTTAATATCCGTAAGCAGATAATAATGGTAAGGAGTCAGCATTTCCTGTCGTTCACAAAACAGCTCTGTCTTCCGACAAAGCGGAATTACGGAATCAAACTCCGAAGTTACCAGATAGGTTTTAATATAAAGGCTATACAGAATATACCAGTCAATGCTATCCTTAACCAAGCGGGTATCCAACGCTTCCTTCAACATTTTACGGGACATCAAAGGATCATTATACAATTTTTCCTGTGCTGCGAAATAAACACTATCACCAGTAGGCAGGAAGTTTATATCGTACTGAGATACGGGGCGTTTCCTACAAGAAAATATAGACATACAGAATAATATTAATAGAATAACTAAGATGTTTCTCTTCTCCATAAAGTAAAGTATAATTAGCGTAAGTTCATGTTTCTTCTTACTCCCCCTCATCGCAATAATAGCGGATCATACGTTCGATAGCGCGAGTGCAAGCGGGGCAGAAGGGGGCGTAATCGCGCATCATGCAATGGTTCATCGGGCGATAAATTCCTTTGGATATATATCCTCCTCCTTCGAATACCCCGCATTTATCGGTATATGCGGAATCGGTTGGTGTAGGGATGGGGGTATGAGCGGGAATCAAATCTTTCCATTTTGAATCAAAATTCACCAAGGTGGTGATGTTCGGTTCCCAAGGCTCTTGCTTCAGATTGTAAAAATCGTTATAAGCCACCTCCGAGGAGAAATACTCATCGGCTAATCCGGCAAAGCTATGCCCGAATTCGTGCGTAAAGATAACCGGAGTCTGGGGATGATCGGCCGTACCGCACGCATAAAAGTTATACATCCCTCCTCCACCGTATTTGTCCGTATTAATCAAGATATAAATAGCATCCGTAGGGACATTCCACACGGCATCCCGAATGGATTTCATGTCGCGCGTGGTCAGATAGCGGTCTATGCCAAAAGTATAGAATCCGCTATTCAAGGCCGTATTCTTAAAAATATTCTCACCGGAAAGATCGGTACCGGAATCTTCAGAAACCGCTCCTACCGCCCAGACATTAAAATCAGTCCTATGTCTGGAAAAGGGAGGAGTCTGAAAGAGAGCCTCCATAAAACGGCGGGCATCGGCTACAAATTTTTCCTGCTCCTCCGCTGTATATCCTTCGGCCAGAAAAACCAGATCCACCTTCTTGTTCGAATCACCCTGATCCATCAATTGCGTGACCCGGTTCGCCTTCAACCGACCTCTGTCAATAAAAATACTGCTTGGCCGGATATCCATTTTCAACAACGGATGAAACTGCATATCCTTTTTATCGCGAGCGGCCAATTCAAAGACAATATCCTTTTTCGGATAAGGGATGGAAATGCTATTGGTCCAGGATTGCGTCTCCTTACGGGCTTGGTCGGTAGTCCTCCATTCTTCAAACAACGTATTAAAGCCCTTGGAATAAATCAGTTCGCCACTTGCCTTATCGTATATCCGCACATCATACCCGCCATACCGGAACGGGTCCACCAAATTAACCAAAGGCCCACCCCACACCGGCTCTTCGCGCAATTGTTCGATTGCGGCCGTTTGGCTTTCCGCGTTTCCGCTCAACGCAAAATCTATCCTCAGACTTTTTTTCTCAAAGAATGTGTCGAATTTATCCTGGGCAACTCCCGGCAGGATCAGACAAGCTGCCATAAATGCAAATAAGTACTTTTTCATTTTTTCCAACTACCAATTTAACCATACAAATATAAACATAACTCACGATTTATAGCTAATTTTGCTTTCAGAATATAAAGACATAAAACGTAAAATGAAGATATTATTATCATTGCCCCCCAATCTGGTGAATTGTTTTCACGAGATAGAACACGTAGACCGGGAGTCTTGGTTTTGCACGTCAGACCCGATTGGAGCCCGTTTGGGTTCCGGTGGAGGAACTACTTGGTTATTGGAACAATGCCGTCAACATGAGGCTCCTGCGTTACGATTCGAAGAGTGGCTATCGCACGAGAAACGCATTCTGCTACATGCCGGAGGACAAAGCCGGCGCCTACCAGCATACGCCCCTTCGGGCAAAATCCTTACACCTGTCCCGGTCTTCCGCTGGGCACGCGGCCAACACCTCTCTCAAGACCTGTTGTCTTTGCAACTCCCGTTATACCGGACGATTATGGAAAAAGCGCCGGAAAACCTGCGGACATTAATAGCCAGCGGTGATGTATACATCCGCAACAACGAGGCTTTGCACAACATTCCGGATGCCGATGTGGTCTGCTACGGACTTTGGGTGGATCCGAACCTGGCTACTCATCACGGGGTATTCGTTTCGGAAAGGAAATCACCGGATACTTTAGACTTCATGCTTCAGAAGCCCTCTCTGGAAGAGCTGGGAAGCCTATCGGAGACGCATTTATTCCTAATGGACATTGGCATCTGGCTATTGAGCGACAAGGCGGTAAGCCTTTTGGCACAACATTCCCGATCTGCCGATAACCGGAATTGGAATTATTATGACCTCTATGCAGACTTCGGGCTGGCTTTGGGTAAGAATCCAAGGATCAAGGACGAAGCACTGAACAAGCTATCGGTTGCTATCCTACCTTTGCCCCACGGGGAATTTTACCATTACGGGACAAGCCAGGAACTGATATCTTCTACACTGGCCATTCAGAATCTAGTGCGCGATCAACGGGCCATCATGCAACGAAAGGTCAAGCCACATCCCGCCATGTTCGTGCAAAACGCATGGATAGAGCCGCATCTGACCTCCGAAAATTCGGAGTTATGGATCGAGAACAGCTATATCAACACTCATTGGAAACTGCATAGCCACCACCTTATAACCGGTGTGCCGCAAAATGACTGGGCACTGGATCTGCCTCAAGGTGTCTGCGTGGATGTTGTACCTTTAGGGGAAACCAACTATGCCGCACGTCCTTATGGATTCCATGACCTGTTTAAAGGGAAAAGCGAGGACGATGACACGCGCTGGATGGGCAAATCTGTTAAGGAGTGGGCACGTGAACGCGACCTCCGATTAGTCCCGTTCGAGGACTTACAGGAAGCGGCTTTGTTTCCTGTCTGTACCTCGATAGATGAACTGGGACTCGTCATGCGCTGGATGATTTCCGAACCCGACCTGAAAAAAGGGAAAGAAATCTGGCTTCGCGCACCCAAGGTATCGGCCAACCAACTTTCCGACCAAGCCAATCTCGCCCGCCTGTTCAGACAACGGGAGGTATTCCGTCGGAACAATTGGCACATGCTGGCCAAAAATCATAGCAAAAGCGTATTTTACCAGCTGGACCTGAACGATGCTGCCCGTGAGTTTGCCCGATTGCAGGTAGAGGCTCCGGAACCGCTAGCGGAAAGCGAACCGCTCATGAAGCGTATCCATAACCACGCGCTCCGAGCACGCATCTTCCAGCTGACCGGAAAAGAGTTCGCAGACGAGCAACAGCAGGCTTTCGCCTTGTTGAGCCAAGGGCTAACCCGTACCGTCGAGGAGAATAAACAAAGGCCTCATATCAACGTATATCCCGACCAAATCGTATGGGGAAGAAGCCCGGTACGCATAGACCTGGCCGGAGGGTGGACCGACACGCCTCCTTACTGCCTCTTTGCAGGAGGGAATGTGGTCAATGTAGCTATCGAATTGAATGGCCAACCGCCTTTACAAGTCTATATCAAGCCTTCCAAAAACTATCAGATTACCTTACGTTCTATCGATTTGGGGGCTATGGAGGTGATCCGCACCTGGGAAGAACTATCGGATTTCAATAAAGTGGGGTCACCCTTTTCTATCCCGAAAGCGGCATTAGCTCTGGCCGGTTTTTTACCTCGCTTCTCAGTCGAGAAGTTCCGTTCGCTGGAAGAAGAATTGAAAGCGTTCGGCTATGGCCTGGAGATTACGCTCCTAGCGGCTATCCCAGCCGGTTCGGGACTGGGTACAAGTTCTATTCTGGCAGCAACTGTCCTGGGGGCCATCTCCGACTTTTGTGGATTAGGCTGGGACAAGAACGAAATCGGAAATCGAACTCTAATTCTGGAACAATTACTGACCACCGGAGGAGGATGGCAAGACCAATATGGGGGTATCTTACACGGATTAAAGTTGCTACAAACAGGTGAAGGATTCAACCAAAGTCCACAAGTGCGCTGGCTTCCGGAATATCTCTTCACCGATCCGAGCTATCAGTCTTGCCATATCCTTTATTACACAGGAATTACACGGACCGCCAAGCATATATTGGCCGAGATTGTCCAAGGCATGTTCCTGAACAACAAGAGCCATTTGGATATCCTGACGGAGATGAAACAACATGCGCTGGATATGTATGAGGCAATCCAACTGGGTAATTTCGAACTGTTCGGCAGATTGGTCGGGAAGACTTGGGAACAAAATAAAGCATTGGATTCGGGGACCAATCCGCCGGCCATCGAGGCTATCATTCATCGCATTCAGGAGTATGCCTTGGGCTATAAGCTCCCTGGAGCCGGAGGGGGCGGTTATCTGTACATCGTGGCCAAAGACCCCGATGCCGCATTCCGCATCCGGCAAATGCTTGCACAAGATAAACAGAACCCCAACGCTCGGTTAGTCGAAATGAACCTCTCCTGCAAAGGGTTGCAGATCAGCCGATCGTAAACCTGACTTTATCAGCGGGAAAACTTCAGTATCGCTATGCGAGACGATGTGTGTCAGAATGGGCAAGATACAAGATACTAAGGGTGAGGGCAAAGGAGTTTACTCCTGTAAATGACTGAAGCCCTCATCCCGAAAACGATGAAGCAGATTGCCCATTATACCGTATTCATTTTTATTGTCATTTTTGCCAAGAGAATGGCAAAGAGAAGGAAGGTAGTCAATTATAAATTTCGAATTACGAGTTACAAACAAAAACGTAATTCATAACCCGTAATTCATGATTCGTAAGCGATTACTTCAAAATCACCGTGACACGGATAGGCCCATGGGCTCCGAAAACCAAGGCTTGCTCTATATCAGCGGTTTTAGACGGACCGGACATAAACACGCCATAATCATACGAGGCGGAAGCAATACGCTGGTAGGCCTCATTCATATTATTGACAATTTCGTTCCGGTCCAACAGAATAACCAAAGCATTGGATATGAAAAATACCGCTTTGTGTTTAGTCTGCTTGGGAAGCCATATAGCAGCGGTTTCCGCTACCCCAAAATCACCTTGCACAATAGCGACATCCACTCCATCCAACCCACGAGGATCAGTGAGGTCATCCGGATTAAACGTGGCACACGTAATACCTGGCAGGTTAGACCCAATTCGTTCGGCCTGCGGATAATAAGAACGGATCACCACATTCAGGTCTTCTTGCGGAGCAAGTAGATGCGCCTCTCCACCGCTCGCCTCCAACACCTTAATAAACGTATCGATTTTATCCTCATAAGCAATCGCATCCATATTCAAATCCGGCATTTCATATCTTTTCTCCGTATTCCGCCGAATGCGTTCCAATATTTCTTCTTTACTACTCATTTCACCTTATTTTTCTTCCACATATCATTAAATGATTCTTGCGCAAAAGCAGGCAGCTCGCGTCCTTTTCCCCAAGCATTGGCCGCATTATACACCATAAAACGGGGCAAATGATTCACTATGGGCGCAAATTTCAGGGCCGTATTAAATAAAGCCGGTCGCTCCATCAAGTATTTCATACCTGCAGATATCAGTTTCTTCTCTTTATTCGCGCGTCCTATACTATCCAACGTCTGTCTCCATTTGTAAATCTGTTCGCCCAAATCCACTTTGGCGGGGCAAACATTAGAACAAGAGAGACAAAGTGAGCAGGCCGAAAGATTCCCCGCATACTTCCGGGCATCACGTAGCATTCCTAAATTAATGCCGATCGGACCCGGGATGAAATAGGAATAGGAATATCCCCCCGTGCGGCGATAGACCGGACACGTATTCATACACTCACCACACCGGATGCAGTTCAGAGTCTTGATATGATCCGGTTGAGCCAAGATATCGCTCCGCCCGTTGTCCACTATAATGATATGGAACTCACATCCCTCTGGCGGACGACAATAATGCGAGGTATAAGACGTGATAGGCTGACCTGTACCCGAACGGGCCAGCAAACGAGTGAAAACGCCCAATGACTCCCGGTTCGGGACAATCTTCTCCATACCAAATGTAGCAATATGCACCTTTGGAAAAGAGGTACCCATATCAGCATTACCCTCATTAGTACAGACCACAATCTCACCGGTCGAGGCTATAGCGAAATTGGCCCCTGTCATAGAGGCATCTGCATGAAGGAATTGCTGACGCAAGTGCCGGCGCATGGCATGAGTCAAGTAGGTCGGATCAAAATTGCCCTTTTCCGTCCCCAACTTCTCCTCCATCATCGCACCGACCTGCTGACGTTTCACATGAATAGCCGGAAGCACAATATGGCTGGGCTTCAAGTGCATAAGCTGAAGAATACGTTCGCCCAGATCGCTCTCCACCACATCAATTCCCTTTTCTGCCAGAAAAGGTTGCATCTCGCACTCTTCCGTGAGCATCGACTTGCTCTTAATCAAAATCTTCGCGTTATGCTGTTTCAGTATATCATAAACGATACGGTTATGCTCATCGGCATCTTTAGCCCAATGCACAATAGCCCCATTGGCTATGGCATTCTTCTCGAACTCCTGTAACAAAGTGTCCAAATGGGAATTCGTATAATTTTTGATAGCTGACGCCAAATCCCGCAACTGCTCCCATTCAGGCAACGATTTGCTCTGATTGTCCCGCTTGGCACGCACCATCCACAAGGTCTCATCGTGCCATTGTTCTTGCGAACGATTCGCAATAAAATCTGCTGCTGCTTTCGAATGTTCCGTACTCATATTTATAACCCTGCCGCTAAAATTTGAACGATATGAATTGTCTTAATGGGAAGATGCTCACGCTTAATGACCCCTTCCATGTGCATCAAACAGGAACTATCGGCACCGGTTATGTATTCCGCCCCTGTACTGATATGGTCCATCACTTTATCATGCCCCATGCAGGCTGATACTTCCGGTTCTTCAATAGAGAACATCCCCCCGAAACCGCAACATTCATCCACACGCTTCGGCTCGAAGACCTCAATTCCCTTGACCAGCTTCAGCAAGTCACGCAACTTGGAATAGTATGGGATATTCCGTTCGCTGGGAGACGAAAGATGCAATTCGCGTACGCCATGGCAACTATTATGCAAACTTACCTTATGCGGGAACTCAGCGGGAAGCTCCGTAGGTTTCACGACATCATGCAAAAACTCACAGATATCATAAATCTTCCGGCTGTTCTGACACACATGACCAGACTTCTGCAAAATGTGCGGATGGTTCTCTTTCACAAACGCCACACAACTGGCCGAAGGGCCTACCACATATTCATACGATTTAAACAAATCTTCCATCCGAAGCGCCAAACGAACCGCCTCATCCTCAAATCCGGCATTAGCCATTGGCTGACCACAACAAGTCTGGTCTAAAGGATAATCGACCTCCACGCCGACCTGCTTCAAGAGTTTATAAGCCGCCACACCGACCTCCGGATAGACCGCGTTTATATAACACGGAATAAATAATCCTACTTTCATCACTTTCCCCTTATTAAATCACATTAGCCCGTACACGACTGAGCGTCTCGGGTGTCATCAACAAAAAAGAAGCTATGTAGGATAATGGAGCCCGCCGGACAATCTCAGGTTGCTCTCTCAGCAAACGGTTATAGCGCTCGTTAGCCGATTCGAAACGGAACATATCCATTTTCACTTGTGATAGAATCAACGAATTTTCCAATAATCCCCGATAAACCTTCTCTATTTCATAACACTCTTCCGCCAATTTCAAGATGGGATCGTGAGGAATACCATAAATTATGGTATTCTCTAACGCTTCCACAACCAATCGAGACGGTTTTTGCCGCAAAAAACTCTCAATACAAATGAAGACACCCTCTTCGCAACAGAAATGCTCCGTCATTTCCTTACCATTCTTATAATAGTACTGACGGACAAGCCCCTTATAAACATAGCCCATCTGCGTGCAGACTTCACCTTCGTTCAGAAAGTTCTGCCCTTTTTTTATCTCGTTTTTCACTAAGATAGAAGCTAACTTTTCCAAAGCTTCCCTACTGACAGACACCGTCTGTTCCGTCAATTTCTGTGCTATATGCAATGCTGTCTCCATCGTTTCTGTTTATTTATATTCTTGCCAACTTTTAATCTTAATATCATCCATCGTCAATGTACAGAACGCATGGATGAAGGCACTTGCCAAGCGTGCATTCGTAATCAACGGAATATTGAGGTCTATAGCCGCACGCCGGATCTTATACCCGTTGGTCAATTCACCCGCTGAAAGGTCACGCGGAATGTTGACCACCATATCAATCTTCTTTTCGTGCAACATACGAAGCGCCTGAGGCTCCTTGCCCTCTTCGCTCGGCCAATAAACCAACGTGCTGGGCACACCGTTCTCTTCCAGGAAACGGTGTGTGCCACCCGTAGCATACAAGTTATATCCTTTTTCAGCCAACAACTTGGCTGCATCAAGCATGGCAACTTTCTGCTTGGCGGTACCGGTCGAAAGCAGGATATTCTTTTCCGGAATACGCTGACCTACAGAAAGCATACTCTTCAAGATAGCTTCCGAAACATCATCTCCGATACATCCCACCTCGCCCGTCGAGGCCATATCTACACCTAATACAGGATCGGCCTTCTGCAAACGATTGAAAGAGAATTGCGAAGCTTTGATACCGACATAATCCAAATCGAATTCGTTCTTGTTCGGTTTTTCGACCGGCAAGCCCAACATGATACGCGTAGCCAGCTCGATAAAGTTTATCTTCAAAACCTTGCTTACGAACGGGAAACTACGCGAAGCACGCAGGTTGCACTCGATTACCTTAATCTCATTTCCCTTAGCCAAATACTGGATATTGAACGGGCCGGAAATGTTCAGCTCTTTTGCGATTTGCTTGCTGATCCGCTTGATACGGCGTACCGTTTCCACATACAATTTCTGAGCGGGGAACTGGATCGTGGCATCTCCGGAATGAACCCCGGCAAACTCAATATGTTCCGAAATAGCATACATAATGATTTCACCATCCTTGGCCACGGCATCCATCTCGACCTCTTTCGAGTGTTCGATAAACTGGCTTACCACCACCGGATGCTTCTTCGAGACATTAGCCGCCAACTCCAGGAAGCGCACCAGCTCGTCCTGATTGGAGCAGACATTCATGGCCGCGCCACTCAACACATAGCTCGGTCGTACCAATACGGGGAAACCCACCTCACGCACGAACGCATTGATGTCGTCCATCGAAGAAAGTTCTTTCCAACGGGGTTGGTCTACACCGATACGGTCCAACATAGCCGAGAACTTCTCTCGGTCTTCCGCATTATCAATGCTCTTGGCCGAAGTTCCCAATATATGAATATGTTGTGCGTCAAGACGCATAGCCAGATTGTTCGGAATCTGTCCACCGGTCGACACGATGACCCCATGCGGAGTTTCCAGTTCAAGGATATCCATCACGCGCTCGAAAGTCAACTCATCAAAATAAAGGCGGTCACACATATCGTAATCGGTCGATACGGTCTCCGGATTGTAGTTGATCATCACCGAACGCCATCCCTCCTTGCGGATTGTATCCAGTGCCTGCACACCACACCAATCGAACTCCACCGAAGAGCCAATCCGATAGGCGCCAGAACCTAGAACTACCACCGATTTCTTATCATTTTCATACTGTATATCATTCTCGATACCACTATAAGTCAGATACAGATAATTGGTCTGAGCCGGATATTCGGCCGCCAACGTATCGATTTGCTTTACCACCGGCACAATACCCCGGTACTTGCGGTCCTGACGCACTTGGAGTATCGCCTTCTCGGTATCGTCCATTTTCTCTTTGAACAGGGCACGGGCAATCTGGAAATCAGAGAATCCCTGTACCTTAGCCCGACGCATCAAATCGTCCGATACTTCGGATATCTTATTGCAAGCCTCCAGCTCGTTGGCCGTTTGGATAATGCCATACAATTTTTGGAGGAACCATTTATCAATCTTCGTCAGATCATGAATCTGATCAATCGTATATCCGGCACGAAATGCTTTCGAGATCACAAAGATACGACGGTCGGTCGGCTCACGAAGCGCCTTGTCGATATCCGGCAATACCAGTTCCTTGTTTTCCACGAACCCGTGCATGCCTTGACCAATCATACGCAAACCTTTCTGTATAGCCTCTTCAAATGTACGACCGATAGCCATCACCTCGCCTACCGACTTCATGCTCGACCCCAACTCGCGTGCTACGCCATGGAATTTTCCCAAATCCCAACGTGGAATCTTACATACCACATAATCCAATGCCGGCTCAAAAAAGGCACTAGTAGTTTTCGTCACGGAATTCTTCAGCTCGAACAAGCCATAGCCTAAGCCCAACTTAGCCGCCACAAAAGCCAAAGGATAACCGGTCGCCTTAGAGGCCAAAGCCGATGAGCGGGAAAGACGTGCATTCACCTCAATCACACGATAATCCTCGCTTTCCGGATCGTAGGCGTACTGCACATTACATTCGCCCACAATACCGATATGCCGGATAATGCGAATGGCCAGTTCACGGAGTTTATGGTAATCCGTATTGCTCAATGTCTGCGAAGGAGCAATCACGATACTCTCGCCTGTATGGATACCCAGCGGGTCAAAATTCTCCATGTTACATACGGTGATGCAATTATCAAACCGGTCACGCACCACCTCATATTCCACCTCTTTCCAACCCTTCAGGCTCTTCTCGACCAATACCTGAGGCGAGAAAGAGAATGCCTTTTCAGCCAACGCATTCAGTTCTTCCTCATTATCACAAAAACCGGAACCCAGGCCGCCCAAAGCATAAGCCGCACGGATAATCACCGGATAGCCCAGTTCGGATGCAGCCCGGCGTGCATCTTCCAGGGTCTCGACCGCCTCACTCTTGATCGTCTTCACCCCTATTTCGTCCAGTTTCTTGACAAACAATTCACGGTCTTCCGTATCCATAATAGCCTGTACCGGCGTACCCAGCACGCGCACATGATACTTTTCCAGCACACCACTCTGGTAAAGAGCCACGCCACAATTCAAAGCCGTCTGTCCTCCGAATGCCAGCAAGATACCATCCGGACGTTCCTTCTCAATCACCTTTTCTACGAAGAAAGGTGTAACCGGAAGGAAATAAACCGTATCAGCCACACCTTCGGAGGTCTGCACCGTTGCGATATTCGGATTAATCAATACCGTCTCGATACCCTCTTCCTTGATGGCCTTCAACGCTTGCGAGCCGGAGTAGTCAAACTCGCCCGCCTCGCCAATCTTCAATGCGCCTGAACCCAATATCAGGACTTTCTTTATATCTTCGTTCATTTGTAAGTATCTTATTTTTTAAGTTTTTTGAGTTCTTAGTCTTAAATTGTCGCATAAAATTTATATCCTATTCAAAACTAAAGAACCGAACAGTTATAACAAGCCGATAAACTTATCGAATATCAGCGCCTCGGTATCGGTCGGTCCGCCACACGCCTCCGGATGGAATTGCGAAGAGAAGAACGGCTTGGTCTTATGCCGAATACCTTCATTCGAACCGTCATTCATATTCACAAACAAAGGTTCCCAATCGGAACTCAGCGTCGAACTATCCACGGCATATCCGTGATTTTGCGAGGTGATGAAGCATCGATTGGTTCCCACCATACGCACCGGCTGGTTATGGCTCCGGTGTCCGTACTTCAATTTATAAATCGTCGCACCTCCCGCCTTGGCAAGCAATTGATTTCCCATACAGATACCGCATATCGGACGATTGTCAAGCAACGCCTTGCGGATGTTCAGTACTGCGGCCTCACACGTATCCGGATCACCCGGGCCGTTTGATATAAAGAGTCCGTCATATTCCAACGGATTGAAATCATAATTCCATGGAACCCGGACTACTTCCACGCCTCGGTTCAGCAGGCAACGGATGATGTTAGTTTTTACCCCACAATCCACCAATACCACACGTTTCTTATTTTCCGATTGACTATTGCCCACCGACAATTGAGAATTAAGCTCCGCAACCGGAGTGGATACAGGATAAGAACGGACCGTATTATTGGCATACACAATGACCTCCTTGCACGAAACCTTATCCACATAATTAACATCCCCGTAATTATCCATTGTCAATTGTGAATTGTCAATATCATCAAAAATGATGCGCCCCATCATTACACCATGTTCACGGAGCTTCTTGGTCAAAGCCCGTGTGTCAATCCCATAAATACCGGGAATCTCCTCCTGCTTCAACCAGTCCCCCAAACTGCATTCCGCATTCCAATGACTATATTCGTGGCTATAATCGCTCACGATAATCGCATTAACATGGATATGCTCGCTCTCCATAAAGGTTGAAAGTCCATTCGGATTAAACTCACGAGGCGGAACGCCATAATTACCGACCAAAGGATACGTCAATACCATCAACTGTCCAGCATAGGAAGGGTCTGTCAAACTTTCCGGATAACCGGTCATCGCCGTGTTAAATACCACTTCACCGGCAACAGGCTTTTCAAACCCGAAAGAATATCCTTGAAAAGCCGTCCCGTCATCCAGCATCAAAGTCGCAGTTCTGTCTTTTTGCATAAAAAATATGGTTTATATAACTAACTATTCTAAATACAAAATGCAAAGATACAGATTAATTTCTTAGCCCGATTCCTACTTAATCCCGTTTTTTAGTATCTTTAAGTAGTCAAGTCCTATTAAATGATTATTTAGGATTTTCATGCCTATAAACTTTTTAATTCATGCCGAACTTTG
>DWYO01000031.1 GCA_019118725.1 Candidatus Parabacteroides intestinavium
AGCACGTATCTCCCGTAAAGCAGATGCCACTCACGATTCATTCGAAAAAGTATTTGAATATACTATTCATAAAGCAGATATAATTATCACAGAAGAGCCGAAAGTAGAAATTGTAGAAGAAAATGGAAGTAAAGCATATAAAGTTTCTGGAGGTAAAGCTGCTTATATGAGAGATGGTCAACCAATAGACATAACAGCACAAGGTGAATTTTTCACAGAGCAAGTTTATGCCGATAATCAGACTGCTGTAACAGTTCAGTTCAAGCCAAACGATACCGGCAACTTAAATAATGCCAAAGTAAACGTAACCTTGGCCGGTGATGATGTTAAAAAATATACAGTAAAGATTGATCCATCAAGCGCGGATATTCTGACTCTGTGGAATGGCGATGCACAGATTGAGAGCGGCGCTACGGTATTGGAAGGTACAACTATTGCATTTAAAATAGAACAAGATGTTAATTTGAAGGATGATGATTATAATGTAGTCCAATTGGATGGTGGTAATAACGTTGTTAAGGAAAATTTAAATCAAGGCGTTGTATTAGGTAATGGAAGTCATGTAGACACGGATGCAAACATCTTAATCTTTGCGGTTCAAGTAGTTGACAATCGAGAAGAAATCATATTGGCTGCAGCATCAAACGATGCATCAGAACGTGTCAAAGAAGTATCTTATAATGGAAACGTTCAGTCCTATGACCCTGAAACGGATATAGTATTGACAACTAAAAATAACGGTAATGTGACAGGAGGGATATGGACTGTAACTTACACGTTAAATGGAAAAACCGTAGCAGAACCCATCAATGTTGGTACTTATACTGTTACATTACTTCGTGCAGCAACAGAGCATTACCAAGAGTTTAAAACAACAGCTACACTGGAGATCAAGCAGGCTAAGCTGAACGAAGCAGGAATCAATGTACCGATCCCTACTGCCAGCCGTATCAATGTGGGACAACCTCTGTATTATTCAAATTTAACAGGTTCTGCAGATATTGCCGGTTATTATCAGTGGGATGTAACGGTATATCCTGATGTCATGAAATCAGAACCTTATCCGGTAATATTCTATCCATCGAATAGCAATTATGAACCTTTGAAATTGGAAAAACAAGTAACAGTTCCGATAACAGATGAAGCTATAGTTACTTGGTATGCAGACAATAATGGCTATGTAAGTATTAAAGACGCTACTGGAAGAGAATATTATAATGGTGATGCTGTTAAAGAAGGTACTATATTGACTATTACTGCTACCCCATATGATGAAAATAATTTCGAATTCAATTCTTTAATCGTTGATGGAATTTCTATTGCAAATGGAGGCACATATCAATTTGGTAAAAAGAGTATTGAAATTTCAGCCTCTTTCAAGCCAAAGAGTACAGAAGTTATTGACCCGAACAGCCAATACAAAGTAACAGTTACCGAATCGGTTCGAGGCGCAATCATCAGTCATCCAGGTGAGAATATAGTTAAGAAAGGAAGTAGCTTCAGCTTCACCGTATCTACCTTGTCAGCCGATGCCAACAAGGTAAGTGTTACGGCTTCGAACGGTACGGTAACGAAAGGCTCGAACGGACGTTATACCGTATCGAACATTCAGGCAAATACTACCGTACGTGTTTCTTTGTCGAACCCGACTCCGTTGAAAGTTGAAGTTCAGGAATCTTACTTGAACGACAAGAAATATCATGTGGGTAGTGTAGAGATAGCCGAAGGCGAATCGACTACCTACTACTATGGAGATGTCATCACCGTGGTAGCTTATCCGGAAAGCGGCGTGAAGTTCGAGAAGTGGTCGGATGGCAGCAAGGAGCAGGTTCATGAGATCGAGTTGAAGGGAGATATGAAGGTTACAGCAACCTTCAGTGGCATCCCGACCGGTATTGAGGACATCGAATCAGCTGCAATTACGACCGGCAAGGGCTTTATCATGGTGAAGAACGTAGCGAATGCGAAAGCGACGGTAGTCAACATCAGCGGTCGCCTGCAAGCACAGGAAGAAGTGAGCGGCGACACACGCATCGATATGCCGCAAGGCATCTATGTAGTCGTACTGGAAAGCGGATCGGATGTGAAACGAGTGAAAGTAATCGTTAAGTGATTTTAGACATTCCCTTCGGGGAAATACTTAGAAATAGGGGCGCAAGATTTGGCGTCCCTATTTTTTTGTTTAACCTTGTTTCCTCATTGACTGACTACTTATCAACTAACTTGAGTTTGCCAAAGTTGAATAAAATAAAAAAAGGATTCAATACTTATAACAATTTTGTGTTAAATCCTTAACAAATCTGTAATATCGTTCTTCTACTTTTGCGGCGAATTTGAAAAAGAGATAAAAAATAACAAGTAGAAGCAGAATTATGGATTTTAGGAAACATCTGACTCTAAAGACGGGAGCCGCGGCGTTGCTGTCTTTACTATTTGTAGGAACACCAGCCTACGCCAATGAATCTGAGCATCAGAGTTTACCGGGAATGCCTTCTGTAGAGGCTGTACAACAAGATGCGGTAACCATCACCGGTAACGTAGTAGACAACACCAACATGCCTGTTATTGGAGCGAACATCGTTGAAAAGGGAACGACCAACGGAACGATAACAGATATCGATGGGAACTTCTCGCTGCGTGTAGCAGCCGGCGCTACACTTCAAATCTCTTATACAGGATATAAAACGCAAGAGATTGCGGTCGGCAACCAAACTCACCTGAACATCAAGATTGAGGAAGACTCGGAATTACTAGGCGAAGTAGTCGTTACGGCATTAGGTCTGAAACGCGAAGAAAAAGCGTTGGGTTATGCCGTACAGAAAGTAGAAGGAGAAGCCCTGAGTACAGTCAAGACCGTTGATATCGCTACTTCGCTGACCGGTAAGGTGGCCGGTATGAACGTACAGAACAGTACCGAGTTCAACGCTGCTCCAACTATTCTGGTACGCGGTGAAGAACCTTTGATTGTAGTAGACGGTGTACCATACAGTAATATCTCTTTGCGCGATATCGCTTCAGACGATGTAGAATCAATTGACGTATTGAAAGGTGCGACAGCATCCGCGCTCTACGGTGCACGTGGCGGTTCGGGTGTTATCATGGTAACCACAAAGAAAGGAGGAGAAGAGGGATTGGACATCTCCGTCAACAGCAGTACCATGTTCAATGCCGGTTATCTGGCCATTCCGGAAGCCCAGCACAGTTACAGTTCCGGTACGGGTGGCGTGTACGACTCATACGACTTCGTATGGGGTGACAAACTGGACATCGGCAGAACTGCTGTTCAATATAACCCCTATACTTATCAGTGGGAAGAACAACCGCTGGTATCCAAAGGAAAGGACAACTTCCGCAACTTCCTGGAACAAGGAATGTCGACCAACAACAACATCAGCTTAGCCTGGAAAGGCAAGAACGGCGGTTTCCGTACCTCACTGAACCATGTCTACAACAAAGGACAATATCCGAATGAAAAATTAATTATACGGTAAGCGGTAACGCCAAATACGGCAATCTGACTTTGGAAGGAGGCGCCATCTGGAACAAACGCTTCTTCACAAACGACCGCGGTTCCGGTTATGGTGGCGGAGGTTACATCTACAACCTGATTGTATGGACCGGCGCAAACTATGACGTCCGTGATTTCCGCAACTACTGGGTACAAGGTCAGGAACATTCCAAGCAGAACTGGTTATATGAAGGCTACTATGACAACCCTTATTTCCTGGCTTACGAATGTACCAACCAAAACGATTACGACAAGCTGAATACTTACGGCTATGTGAAGTATGACATCACTCCATGGTTGAACATCTCAAACCGTACCGGTGTAGACTTCTACGCAGACCGTACTCAGACCAAGAACCCGATAGGCGCTATCAACGTCGGCAACAAGAACGGTTCGTTTGCTATCTCGAAAGGAACCGGATTCAGTGTGAACAGCGACTTCCTGTTATCTGCCAAACACACCTGGGGAGACTTTGACTTGAGCGGTTTCTTCGGAGGTACCATATACTACTATTATGACGATGATCTGTCGGCCAGCACCAACAACGGTCTGTCTGTTCCGGGCTACTATTCATTGAACGCTTCGGTAGACCCTGTATCATCCTCTTCCTCCTATAGAAGCAAACGCGTAAACTCCTTGTATGGATCTGTATCTTTGGCTTGACGCAATTTATTATATATAGATGCGACAGGACGTAACGACTGGTCGTCTACCCTTCCGGCCGAGACCCGTTCATACTTCTATCCTTCGGTATCAGCCAGCTTAATCATGTCAGAGTTCATTGATTTGCCGGATTTATTCACTTTCTGGAAGTTACGCGGTTCGTGGACGGTAACCAAGACAGACCTGGACATCTTCGACACCGTACAGGCATACAGCGTATCCAACAATGTATGGGACGGATTAAACTCGGCTACCTATCCGACAGCACTGCGTAGTTCAACCTTGAAACCGGTAACAGCCCGTTCTTACGAAATCGGTACGGAATTCAATATGTGGGAGAACCGCGTACATGCCGACTTTGCTTTCTACAACAAATTAAAATATAACCTGACCCGCGAGGCAACCATCAGTTCGGCTTCCGGATTCTCCTCTACCCTGCTTAACTATGATGAAGAACAGCTCCGCCGCGGTTTCGAGCTGGCTATCGGTGTAGACCTCATCAAGAGCAAGGACTGGAACTGGACCGTTAACGTAAACTGGGCACGCGACCGTTACTACTATGCACAGGTAGACCCGGTTTATTCTACACAGAACCAATGGGTACAAGACGGACTACGTTGGGACTGGTTATCGGTTTACGATTGGGAACGCGATCCGGACGGAAATCTAATTCTGTATAACGGATTACCTCGCCGCAGCGAATATCAGTCGTTTGCCGGCTATGAATATCCGGATTGGATCTGGGGTCTGAATACTACTTTAAGCTATAAGAACTGGTCTTTATACATGTCGTTTGACGGACGCATCGGCGGTACGGTCTACAACCAAACCGAGCAAGCCATGTGGAACAGTGGTTCACACCCGGATAGCGACACACCGGAACGTTATGACGAAGTAGTGAATGGCAATATCAGCTTTGTCGCTCCAGGTGTCAAGGTAGTTTCCGGTTCGGTAGAATATGACACCGATGGAAACATCATCAGCGATACCCGTGTATTTGCTCCGAATGACGTCCCGGTATCTTACCAGAGCTTCATCCAAACGTATGAACCGTGGTCGGGTAATGCGGCATCACAGAACTACCGCTCAACAACTTTCTTCAAAATCCGTGAATTGTCCTTGACCTACAAATTGCCGAAGAAAGCTTGTGATTGGGCACACCTCAAAGGAGCTTCGGTATCCTTCATCGGACAGAACCTGCTGTTGTGGGCAAAAGAATTTAAATATGCCGACCCGGATGTTGATGAAGACAACTTGAGTTCTCCGTCCCAACGTTTCTTAGGATTTAATGTTAAAGTAGACTTTTAAATTGGAATAAACAATGAGATTCAAACAATTTATATTAGCCGTTATTGCAGCAGGTACTATAGGTTCAGGGATGACTTCATGTACCTCCAAGTTTGACGATTACAATACAGACCAGAACGCTACGACCACCGTTACGCCGGGTATGTTGGCAACCAACTTAATTATCGGCATGATGGATATGGGCGGATCCAAATATTCTGTCTATGACAATATGCGCAACAAACAGATCGCCTGGGCAGAAGGTAGCGCGGAAAATGACCAATACAACCTTTTCGGACGCGCCAGCTTTGATTCTTATACCGATCTGACGAACTGCCAGAAGATGCTTCTGGAAGCAGCCAGCGCAACAGAAGAGGTTCAGAATTCTTACAAAGGATTAGCCAAGTTCTTTAAGGCTCATCACCTGTTCTATCTCTCCATGCAAGTAGGAGACATTCCTTACAGCCAATCGAACCAAGCTGAAGAAGGAAATATCAAGCCTGCGTATGACACACAGAAAGAGGTGATGCGGCAAGTACTGGAGGATTTGGAAGAGGCCCAGTCGCTGTTTGCAGCAGGAACGACTTTCGATGGAGACCCCGTATTAAACGGAGATCCGGAAAAATGGCGGAAAGTCTGCGTAGCGTTCGAACTGAAAGTATTAATGAACCTTTCCAAGAAAACCGGTGATGCAGACCTGCGGGTGCAAGAGCGTTTTGCCAATCTGGCTACCGCAAACAACCTGATGACTTCGAACGATGACAACCTGCAATTGGTTTTCAGCAACACCGGTTCACAACAATATCCGCTGTACCAGAACGACCACATGCAGTATCTAATGGTTTCGTCAACCATCATCGACCCTTTGAAGGAATTTAACGACAACCGCCTGTTCTATTACGCAGAAGCAGCCCCCTATGCACAGGAAAACGGACTGACTGCTGAAGACTGGGATGCCTACATGGGTATCGACCCGTCTGCCATCCAAAGTGACAATAATGTCCTGCATGGAGAAGGTAAAGACTGCGGACCAAACGAACGTTATCTGACCGCTGAAGGCGAACCGTTAATGTATGTCAGCTATATGGAACAGAACTTCATCTTGGCTGAGGCCGCTCTTCGCGGATGGATCGGTGGAACAGCTAACGAATACTACAAGAAAGGCATCCGTGCCAGCATGGAATTCATCGCGGAATATACACCGGATGATGCTACGTATCACCACAATCATCCGATTACCGAAGAATCTATATCCACCTATCTGGAACAAGACGCTATCCAGTTGAACGGAAATTTCGATCACGATTTGGAGATGATTCTTTTGCAGAAATATTTGGGTTCATTCTTGCAACATCCGGAAAACGACTGCTATTACGACAATCGCCGTACCGGCTATCCGGTGCTGCCGATCAATCCGGAATCTAACATGAACACAGACCCGAATAAACTGCCGGCCCGTTGGATGTACCCGCAGGATGAATTGGATTACAACCGTGAGAACCTGCAATCAGCTATTGATAGCCAATACGGAGGTACAGACGATTACAACAAGCTTATGTGGATTCTTCAAGATTAATTTATATAGATGTTTCCATTAATTATGTATCTTTGTGGATTCTTACTTGGGTAAAGACGCAAAAATTTGCGTCTTTACTTATTAAAAGCTCATACATTTAAGAATGTTGAAATAAATTCAAAACAGATTCTAAGAACTTACAAACAAAGATACAATGAGAAAATTAAGCTGGTTAGGACTATTTTGGTTATGTGCATGGCTGGCAATGGCCGGCACAAATATCTCCTTGCGGGAGAAATTGGATACTTTACAAGGAATCAGTGATATCGAATCGTTGAGTACAGAGTATTATCCAGAAAAATATGTCATGAAGTTTGAACAGTACTTGAACCCCAAGGACACGGCCATAGGGCGATTCCACCAGCGAATTGTAGTCTGCCACCAGGGATTTGAACGTCCAACCGTAATCGTCACGGAAGGTTATGGCGGGAAATACGCCTTATCCCCCCGTTACCATGAGGAACTATCCGCCCTGCTTCAAGCCAATGTAGTGTTTGTAGAGCACCGCTACTTTCTGGAATCCGCCCCTAATCCGAAGAACTGGGACTACCTGACCGCCGAGAATTCGGCATACGACCTGCATCATGTGGTACAAACCTTCAAACAAATTTACCCGGAGAAATGGATCAGTACCGGCATAAGCAAAGGCGGACAAACCACCATGCTGTATCGGGCTTTTTTCCCTTACGATGTAGATTTCTCGGTAGCTTACGTAGCTCCGCTTTGTCGTGGTGTGGAAGATGGCAGGCATGAGCCCTTCCTCCGGAAAGTAGGCACGCGCAAAGAAAGGCGCAAGATTGAAGCATTCCAACGGGAAGTCCTGCAACGGCGCAATGAATTACGCCCGTTGTTCCAAGCATACGTACAGGAAAAAGGATACACTTTCCGCACCACATTGGACGAGATTTACGACCTGAGTGTATTGGAATATCCGTTTGCCTTATGGCAATGGGGCACATCGGTAAGTTTGATTCCGGAAGAGGGAGCAGACGCAAAGAAAGTGTTCGACCATTGGATGCAAATCAGTGATCCCTCCTATTTTTCTGTCGGTCAAGACACCGAACCGTTCAACGTCCAGGCCGCTCGTGAGTTAGGCTATTATGGGTATGACACTGCCCCCTTCAAAAAGTGGCTTACTATCCCGACCGCTAAAGGGTATCTGAATCGGGTCATGCTTCCCGATGAATTACGAGACAAAGTAGAATTCCGGCCCGAGCTATACCACAAAATATATGGCTTCTTACGAGACAACGATCCGAAAATCATCTTCATCTACGGAGAAATAGATCCTTGGACCGCTGTACGTGTTCCGACTTTCACAGGAAAACAAAACGAACAGATTTACATACAACCGCACGGAAGCCACCTGTCTCGCATCGGAAATATGCCGGAAAAGATTAAACAACGCATTTTAGAACAAATTCATAATTGGTTAGAGGAATAATTTTAGCAACCCAATTCTCAAAAAGGGTGCGTCCTTCCGAGATAAAGCACCTTGTTTTTTTCAAAAGGACTCACCTTTTTTCCACACTATCTATACAAAAATTCCTCCAAAAACAATTTACCCTATTGCTTGAACTAAAGAAAACATTTATATTTGTCGAAGTAATAACCCCATAAATCTTAATTATGGAAGAAAGCAGATTTATCAATCCGTTTACGGACTTTGGTTTCAAACGGATATTCGGTCAGGAAAT
>DWYO01000307.1 GCA_019118725.1 Candidatus Parabacteroides intestinavium
GTTCAAAATGTAACTACCGTAAAACTGGATGATACTCAAATCGTAGTGTTGGATGAGGCAAAGGTAACGGAGAAAAAGACCGTGAAACTGAGTGATCTGGTAGAGGATTTCCAAGTCATTCGTTTTGATAATAAAGATGAGGCTTTTTTCAAAGCTTTTTGGATGTATTTTTCTGATAATTATATTTGCATCAGGCAAGATGGAAATCCTATAAAATTATTTGATAAATCCGGCAAATACATAGGAAACGTAGGGAATGTCGGGCAAGGTCCTGGCGAGTATCGCTACATTTATGATATTTTGTTGGATGAAAAGAGACAAAGTATTTATGTTACACCGAATGTAGGCGATAATGTACTGCATTATGATTTGACCGGGAAATATATAGACAAACTTCGTTTTGGAGAAAAAATCAATAAGGGGCGTATGTTCCTGTCACCGGATGCTTCCACCCTATCTTTGGTGCAGCTCTGTTTCCGGGATGCGGGAGACAAGTTTACCGGAGCCAATGTACAACTTCAAAATCCGGACAGCGTCCAATACGTCTATGTAGACGAGATTGCTTCCAATATGAAAAATCAAGAGGGCATACAGGTAGGCTTTAATGACGAAATATGGTCATACCGTAATTTCACTGATTTCCCGTTTATGATGACGCATACGGATACGCTTTACCATTATAATAGTCAGACCAATAAAATACAAGCAGCATTTACTATGTTGATGGATCCGGACAAAAAGGGAGACTCTTTTTTCATTTTCAACGAATGGCCGCATCATTACTTTGTCACGATTGTAGGTGAAGGAGGACGGAATATTTTAGTGGACAAAGAACATCCTGTTGGATATGAAGTGGAGTTTGTCAATGACTTTATGGGAAATCTGGAGTTTTATCCGCAAACCCAAGACGGTTATTTCTTTCAGAACTGGGAACCGGCAGAACTACGGGATGCCCTGGAAGAGACTTTAGCTTCGGGGGATTGTCCGGACGATCAAAAAGAAAAACTGAAGGCATTTATGCAAACCTTGCACGACAACGATAACAATCTGTTGTTTTTAGGAAAACTCAAACGGTAAATATCCTCTTTTACCTCTCTTTACGAGAAGCATCTAAGCGCAGAAAAATGAAAAGCAGAATGGTAAAGCCTAAAAGAGAAGAGCCTCCATAACTGAAGAAGGGTAACGGTATGCCGATAACCGGGGTTAACCCCAGTACCATTCCGACATTGATGGCCAAGTGGAAAAAGAATATGGATGCGACTGAGTAGCCGTAGACTCGAGCGAAGGTCGTATCCTGCCGTTCTGCCAGCACAATCAAACGGAGAATGAAACCTCCAAACAGTATCAATATGGCTGCAGAGCCCAAGAATCCCTGCTCTTCACCAATTGTACAGAAAATGAAATCGGTATCTTGTTCGGGTACATATTTCAATTTTGTTTGTGTCCCGTTTAAGAACCCTTTTCCGGTCAGACCTCCGGATCCGATGGCAATTTTTGATTGGTTGACGTTATAACCGGCTCCGCTTGGGTCATCTTTTAGTCCCAACGAAACTTTGATACGCACTTGTTGATGCGGTTCCAAAATATCATTGAACACATAGTTGACCGAGAAAAGGAATCCGATAGAGGCAAAAGCGAAAAAAGCGATTAATACGTAATGCCAGACCCAATGATAGATAGAAAGTCCGATTAAGTAAGCTATGATAGCTCCCAATAAGGCAAGGACAACTATATTCAGATCAAACGGATAAAAATAAGAGACAATCGCACTGATGGCTAAAACGCCTGCAGACAGACAGGTAAAGATCCGCACTGTTTGCTTATCCTTCCGTTCAACATACACCAAAACAATCGTGACGATGAGTACAATCACAGAAACCAAAAACGTACCTAAAGCCGTTGCTCCCATAGTAACTTCTGCATACTTCATACCAACAACGAAGAAAATTACCGCGCAGACTCCGGCGAGAAGAAAATAACCAGACATACCTTCGCGGTACAGCATCAGGAAAAACGCGAGGTAAACCAATGCCGAACCAGTTTCCTGTTGCAAGAGGATACAAATCATCGGCAGAAAAATGATGCCCAAGACCAACATGAAATTCTTAAATTGGGTCAGCACAAAGCCATACGTACCTATAAGCCGGGCAACAGCCAAGGCGGTGGCGAATTTGGCAAATTCGGCGGGTTGCAGACGGATCGGGCCTAATACCAGCCAGGAACGGGAGCCTTTTATATCCGGAGCCAAGAAAATAGTTGCAATCAGCAGGAGTATGATTCCTCCGTAAATCAGATAGGCGAATACTTCATAAAAATCCCGTTCTATGATTAAAATACAGCAAGCCGCTACAAGTGAAATCCCCATCCAAATTAACTGGTTGACCGGGCGTCCGGATGGGTCGAATAGTTTGGCCATGTCAAATTCATAGCTTGCTCCACAAATAGTCAACCATCCAGCTGTAATCATTAGAAGATACAATACCAGAGTGACCCAGTCGATTGATTTCCAACTATTTTTTGTACTATAAGGCATTCGGCAAAATTACAGCGTTAACAATATAATCTTCTATAGCTTGACTTTCCGGAAGAATCTTCCCTCGCAAGTATTTTTCAATCATCAGGCGTCCTATTGGAACGGCGTATGTTGCACCGAACCCGGCATTTTCAACAAAGACCGCAATAGCCACTTTAGGCTTATCATAAGGCGCAAATCCCATAAAAATAGAATGGTCTTTTCCATGCGGATTCTCGGCCGTACCGGTTTTTCCACACACTTCGATATCCGGCAGATTCGCTCCCCGGCAAGTGGCTCCGTAAGCAGTACCAATGACAGCCCCACGCATTCCTTCAGCAATATAAGAATAGTATTTCACATCGGCTTTAGTATAGCGCCTTTGCGTATAGAGCGTATCCAATGGAGTGTCCTGGATCTCTTTGACTACATGCGGTGTTATATAATATCCTCGATTGGCTATAGTTGCCGCCAAATTGCATATTTGCAACGGGGTCGCCAATATTTCACCTTGTCCGATAGCTATAGAGATAATAGTACTGGAATTCCAACGTCCACGATAGATTTTATCATAAACCTTACTGTTGGGAATATATCCCCGTTTCTCGCCGGGCAAGTCAATGCCTAACCGATATCCATATCCCATTGAGACCATATAATCTTTCCAGACATCGAACGCCTGTTGTACCGAAGGATAACGGGAGCGATCGTCCAGCATATAATGCAATCCCCATGGAAAGAATGAATTACAGGAAGTCGCCAAAGCTCCGACCAGAGGTAATGGCGACGGATGCCCATGACAGGCCGGTTTCCCACCGCGGAAGGTATAACCATGCGCACACGTGAATTTAGTTTCCGGAGTGATAACCCCCTCTTGCAAAAAGATAAGCCCTTGTGTCGGTTTAAATGTTGATCCCGGAGGATACTGTGCCATGAGAGGACGATTGAACAAAGGCTTCAACGGATCTTTCTGTAATTTATTATAGTTTTTTCCCCGGATACGTCCGACCAGCAGATTGGGGTCGTAGGTAGGCGAGGAAACCATGCAAAGGACCTCTCCGCTTTCCGGTTCAATCATGACAATTCCGCCCAGCTTGTTTTGCATCAGCTTCTCACCGTAGGCTTGGAGTTCAATATCTATCGAAAGCTTCAGATTCTTACCAGAAACAGGAGCAACATCCAGTTTGCCTTCTTCATAGCGTCCTTTGATTCGTCCGTGTGCGTCCCGTAGCAGAACTTCTACGCCTTTCTCTCCACGTAGATATTTTTCGTATGAACTTTCCACCCCCGTGCGCCCGGCATTATCACCCGCAACATAATAGCTGTCTTTCTCGATATCTTTCTGATTAACCTCACCCACATTTCCTAAAAGTAGAGCAGCGTTCGGATAAAGATATTCCCGGATAGTACGGTTCTGAACATAAAATCCCGGGAATTTATATAGCTTTTCTTGCAACATACCGCATTCTTGTGCCGATAGCTGGTTCATGAACACTTGCGGAGTATATGAGGAATAACCAGGATTGAGCCGACGATCTTTTATATTGGCCATCCGTTTCAAGAATTGTTCTTTAGTTATACCTACTATGTTGCAGAAATCCAATGTGTCAAACGGCTGTATTTCCCGCATGATTAGCATGATGTCATAGGCTGGCTGATTGTAGACCAATAGCTTATCGTTCCGGTCATACAAAATGCCGCGAGAAGGATAAATGGTTCGTTTCAAAAAAGCGTTGCTGTCGGCCCTGAGTTTATAGTCGTTATTGATAACCTGCAAATAGAACAAACGGATGATGAACAGAATCACCAATACAATGACGGCACTTCCAATGACAAAACGCCTGTTTTCATATTTATATTTTTGTTTGTTCACTGACTTTTTTGAGATTCAAAATTGAATAATTCAATAACACAAATTAAAAGAACCGTTGTCAAAACACTCGCTCCGATGCGTAACAACAGAAAGAATGGGTCGAACAGTGTCAGCGCTTCTATCAAGAATAAGGCAATGTGATGAATCGCTACAAAGAATGCCACATAGCGGATAAACCCCGCACTGCCGAAAGTTTGGTAAGAGGGATAAATCCCGTCCGGTAATTCCTCACCTTGCAGAAATCGAATCAGGGGCGCACGGACAAAACCCGCCAATGAACAAGCTGCGGCATGCATCCCCGGTGTGTTGGAGAACATATCTATAGTACACCCGATTATAAAAGAATAAATCAGTATCAGACTCCGTGAGGTTCCTACCGGCATCTTCAGCAAACAATACAGATAGACGAACGGAGTCGCAACACGCAGGTAATGGATATTATTCAGTACCAATACTTGCAACAGAACAAATATCAGAAAATAAATGACCGTACGGATTATGTTATTAATCATTCTTCTTTGCTTCCTTTTCTACATTAATCTGTTCTTCCTGCAGGGTATTTTTTATCACTTGAACATGGCGTAACGTAGTAAATGACGTAGCCAGCTTGATTCGCAACGCATAAAAATTATCGTCATGTTCTTTGCCAAAATCCTCGATGACTCCAACGATCAATCCCGGAGGAAAAATAGCGGAATAGCCGCTCGTGACGATGGTGTCTCCCTTTTCAAACTCAGAGTGACGTGGAACTTCCTCCAATGTGGCGAATGATGCGTCTCGTCCATCCCATGATAAATATCCAAAATTGTTATTGCCTAATATCTTACAACTGATTTTCGATTTTGGATTCAGTAATGGGATAATCACCGAAAAGCGTTCGGATACATTAGAAACAATGCCAACGACTCCGCTTTCGCAAACCACTCCCATATCCGGTTTTACTCCATCGCGCTTGCCCTTATTGATGGTAATATAGTTAGAGAAATGAGCAATACTATTGTTCACCACCTCTGCTGCGATAAATTGATAAGGAAAGGGAGGAATGACCGAATCGGTTACAGCACCCTTAAACGTAACCGTATCTGCCTGCATAGATTCTATTTGTTCTTGCAATTCCAAAATCTTTAGTTCCATCTGGCCGTTTTGCTCCTGCAAGTCCCGGTTTATTTCGCGCAAATTGAAATAAGACTGAATCTCTCCCGAAAGAGAAACCACATAACCGGAAACAAAGTTAGCCGAACTAAGAATAACACTCCGTTGGTAGGAGTTATTCCTATAAATCAAAGCGACAGATAGGGCTTCAAACAGAATAAATAAGAACCAATGCTTTTTCCTTAACAGGAAATCGAGCAATTTTCTCATATTGTTTTATACATAAAAGCTGGATATCAAGCTATGAACGACACTTAATATCCAACCTGCTTATATTTACCGAATAAGGAAATTGAATTTGTCGATGTTCTTCAAAGCGACACCCGTTCCGCGTGCAACGGCATGCAACGGGTCTTCCGATACATGGAATGTGATATTCATCTTGTCAGAGAGACGTTTGTCTAATCCCCGCATCAAAGCCCCGCCTCCCGTCAGATAGATTCCGTTATGAACGATATCTGCATAAAGTTCAGGCGGTGTCTGTTCTAATGCACTCAATATGGCTGCCTCCATCTTCGAGATAGTACGATCCAAGCAATGCGCTATTTCCTGATAAGATACCGGCACCTCCATAGGCAAAGCCGTCATCTGATTCGGACCGTGAACGACAAAGTCCTCCGGTGGATTTTCCAATGTTGTCAAAGCTGATCCAACATGAATTTTGATTTGTTCAGCCGTTTTTTCACCGACCTTCACATTGTGCTGGCGCTTCATATACTCTACTATATCCGTAGTCAAATCATCTCCGGCGATACGGATTGACTTATTGGATACAATACCTCCCAATGAAATTACCGCGATTTCGGTTGTTCCTCCACCTATATCGACAATCATGTTCCCTTCCGGGGCCTGTACATCAATGCCGATACCCAGGGCAGCGGCCATTGGCTCAAATATCATATAGACATCGCGTCCGCCTGCATGCTCAGCCGAATCGCGCACAGCGCGGATTTCCACTTCCGTACTTCCTGAAGGAATACCAATCACCATACGGAGCGAAGGTGTAAACCAGCGGCTTCTGTTACTTGCCATTTTAATCAGGCCGCGCATCATTTGCTCTGCTGCATAGAAGTCGGCAATCACGCCCTCGCGCAACGGACGAATCGTGCGGATATTGTCATGCTCCTTTCCAGCCATCTCACGAGCCACTTTCCCGATTGCCAGCACCTTGTCTGTACGGCGATCCAAGGCGATCATGGAAGGCTCGTCCACTACCATCTTACCATTGCATATCACAATCGTATTGGCAGTACCTAAGTCCATCGCTACTTCTTGAGTAAATGAAAATAAACCCATTCTTTTTTTCTTTTTGAACTATAGATTCTCT
>DWYO01000308.1 GCA_019118725.1 Candidatus Parabacteroides intestinavium
AGAATTTCAAAGAAGAATATCTACAAGTAAATTGATAAGCGCATTGCAAATATAAACAATTTAAAAACAAAATAGAAGGCGATGAAACGATTTTTGTTATTCTTATTCCACGGCTCTTTCATTTAACGTAGCAATGCCTGAGATACCAAACGTGATTGGAGAGGGCGGTGAAGCCGCCCCCTAATGTCGCCTTAACAGAAAGAGCTGTGTTGAGTGAAACGAAATGTAACCGATTTTTTTTGCCCATTCCAAGATTTTGGCTATTTTTGTATGGAGTTATTTGGCAGTAGAACAAGGTAAGATGCAGGAAATCGGACACGGTTGCCAAATCGTTACCGTTGCTTCTCGAATACTCCGTTAAATGTTTATCTTTCAAATGATTGTATCAAATCGTTGAAAACCTAAAATAGAAAAGCATGAAGACTAATTTAAGTTCGCAAATTACGCTTACGCGCATTCCGACCAAATATTACCGGCCGGAGAATGCGTTCGAGCATTCTGTGTTGACCCGTTTGGAAAAAGTTCCGACAACTATTTACGAGTCGGCCGAAGAGGGCTCGTTTGCCATAGCGAAAGAGGTGGCCAGTCAGATCCGTAAACGCCAGGAGGCCGGAATGAGTTTCGTCTTGGCTTTACCCGGAGGACGTTCACCGGAAAGTGTTTATAAGGAATTGGTACGGATGCATAAGGAGGAAAACCTGAGCTTCCGCAATGTGATAGTTTTTGTGGAATATGAGTTTTATCCGTTGCCGGCTTCGGCTTCGGGGGTGTATACCCATCTGAAGGCCGAACTCTTTGACCATGTCGATATTCTTCCGGAGAATATTCATTATCCGGACGGATGTATGCCCAAGGATGCCATTCTGGAGTTCTGTGCTTCTTACGAGAGCCAGATTCAGTCTGTAGGCGGAATCGATTGTATGTTGTTGGGAATCGGGCAATATAGCAATATCATGTTTAATTCGGCCGGAACTTTACAGAGCTCACGCACCCGATTGGTGTTGCTGGAGGGTGCGGCGCGCAAGGAGGCCGCAGCTACCTTCGTTTCATCCGATAATGTACCGGCGGGTGTCATTACCATGGGTATTTCAACCATGCTGAAGGCGAAAAGTGTCATCTTGATGGCGTGGGGTGATGATAAGGCCAAGGTATCTGCTGATACGATTGAGGGGAAAATCAGTGATTCTATTCCTTCTACTTACTTGCAGATTCACCAGAATGCCAAGGCGATCGTAGACCTGTCGGCCGCTTATAGCTTGACCCGCATCAGTCATCCGTGGCTGGTGACCACCTGCGAGTGGAGCAACAAGTTGATTCGTCGGGCTATCGTATGGTTGTGTCAAAAGACCGGCAAGCCGATTTTGAAACTGACCAATAAGGATTATAGCGAGCATGGACTGGGCGAGTTGTTGGCCGTTTATGGTTCGGCTTATAATGTCAATATCAAGATATTCAACGATATCCAGCATACTATTACGGGATGGCCGGGTGGAAAACCGAATGCCGATGATACCGATCGTCCGGAACGTGCGACACCCTATCCGAAGCGTGTGCTGATATTTAGTCCGCATCCGGATGATGATGTCATCTCGATGGGAGGGACCTTCCGGCGTCTTTGTGACCAGCACCATGATGTGCATGTGGCATACGAGACATCCGGCAACATAGCTGTTGGGGACGAGGAGGTAATCCGCTATTGCGAATACCTGCGCGATGTTTGCAGCAAGTACTCGCCGGACGATACGGCAATTAAGGAGAAGGCAGAGGAAATCATTCATTATCTCCGTTATGAGAAAGTGGAAAATAACCAGCCTGAACGTGCGGATGTCCTGTTTATGAAGGGCACAATCCGCAGGGAAGAGGCGCGTCATGCTTGCCGGTATACCGGTATCAAAGACGATACGCACATTCATTTCTTGGATTTGCCATTCTATGAGACGGGATTGGTGAAGAAAAATCCTATTAGTGAAGTAGACAAGAACATCATCAAGCAATTGCTGGAGGAACTGAAACCGGATCAGATGTTTGTGGCCGGAGACCTGGCCGATCCGCATGGTACGCACAAGGTTTGTCTGGACGCGATCCTTGCGGCCGTAGATGAAATCAAAGATGAGGAATGGATGAGAAACTGCCGCATCTGGATGTATCGCGGAGCCTGGGCCGAATGGGAAATGGACCACATCGAAATGGCGGTTCCTATCTCTCCGGAGGAGTTGCGTCATAAACGGAATGCCATCTTGAAGCATCAGTCGCAGGCAGAGAGCGCTCCGTTCCTGGGTGATGACGAACGCCTCTTCTGGCAACGTGCGGAAGACCGTAATCGGGCTACTGCCGAATTATACCGTCAGTTGGGATTGGCTTCGTATGAAGCCATGGAGGCTTTTGTGCAATATATTCCATTAAGGTAAAGAGTCCGGTTGACGAATAGGAGAGGGCGGCTTGATTTTTGCAGGATCAAGCCGCCCTCTCTCTGTTTTTATACGGATTCTACTTTTTTTCCTGACTTCGTCACTCGAAAAACATCATTTTTATATATGCCTTATAATTAATTGTTTATGATTTTGCATGCCCTGATTTTGGGGTACGCAAAGTAATTTTGTATGTTTATCAAGCGAAAAAAGAATCGTTCAGGCACGGTAAGTGTTGTCGTGGCTGAGAAAAATTCGGGTATTTATAGGGAACTTATAACCATCGGTATATCCAAGAGCCCTGAAGAAACAGGTGCACTCATGTCGAAGGCCAGAGAATGGATTGACAGGGAGCAAGAGCGGCGTCACCCCCGATTGGATTTATTCGGAGAGGAACGGAGCAAATGCGAGGCGGAACTGTTAAATGC
>DWYO01000309.1 GCA_019118725.1 Candidatus Parabacteroides intestinavium
GAAGTTTTACTCTTCTCCTTATGCACGTGGAAAAAGTATTGATTTAGATAATATAGCAATAAAAATTCCGCCTTTGGACGCCGTTATGATCTCTTATTTTTAGGTAACTTTAAACCCGAATCTGAAACAAAATCCCGGCTGGTGATTTTATAAAAACAAATCTATTATGAGACGAAGAAACATTTTTATGAGTGCCTTGCTTTCCCTTTTCCTTTGCAGTGCATCCCTGCAAGCCGGTCAGCAAGAAGAGACAAACGCATCGACGGAGAAGAATTCTGAGTACACCGTGGCCGCTTATATCTGGCCCTCGTGCCATGATGATCCGATGGGGCGTGAAGTATTATGGCCCGAAGGAACGGGCGAGTGGGAGATTATCAAGAAGGGAAATCCGCGTTTCCCGGGGCATTATCAGCCTAAATTGCCTTTGTGGGGATATGAGTTGGATAACGACCCGAAGGTGATGGAGCGTTGGATAGATACTGCTACCGCGTATGGTGTGAATACGTTTATATTTGACTGGTATTGGTTCAACAACGGGCCGTTCTTGGAGGGATGTCTGAACGATGGATTCCTGAAAGCGAAGAATAACCGAAAGATGAACTTTTACATCATGTGGGCAGACCATGATGTGGCACGCAATTATTGGAATGTTCATCGGTATAAAGAGGATAATTCCCGTTTGTGGGACGGGGCTATCGACTGGCCTAACTTCAAGATTGTGGTCGAGCGTATTATCCGGCAATATTTCAAGCAACCGAATTATTTCAAGATCAATGGTGAGCCAGTCTTCTCGGTATTTAGTATCGAGAACCTGATCAAGACATTCGGATCGCTGGAGGAGACTCGCAAAGGGTTGGATTACTTTCGCGATGAGGTGAAGAAAGCCGGATTCCCCGGGTTGCATGTCCAGCTTATTGCCAATGGGGTGCCTACGGATAATTTCTTACGTCAGATTGAGACGTTGGGCATCAGTAGCTTGACCGTGTATAATTGGGGAGGACCGCATTATGAGGATTACCTCCGCTGGGGAACAGAGGCGTTTGAACGTGTGGAGCAATGGAGCAAGGCGGCATCAATCCCTTATTTCCCTAATGCTTCCATCGGTTGGGATGATACACCGCGTTTCCCGCATAAGACCCAAAAAGATGTGGTACACTTCAACCAGTCGCCTACCTCTTTCGCCTATTTCCTTCGGAAGGCCAAGGAGTATTGTGACAGGCATCCCGAGCAACCTAAGCTGATAACCGTATATGCGTGGAACGAATGGGTGGAAGGTGCATATCTGCTTCCTGACGCTAAATATGGATTTGGGTATCTGGAGGCGTTGAAGGAGGTTATGGCAGGAGATAAGTAAATCGGAAGGCAAGGCTACAGGGGTGTCTTGTCGGACAGGGTTTGTCTGATCGCCAATTGAACAAAATCGTCCGATTTCGGATAAGAGTGTCCGATATCGGACACTTTGTTTTTAGGAAGGATGTTAATAATCAGCCTATTAGGATTACGGCACGACTTTTGCTTTAGATTGGGCAAATATAAAAAAGCATGAAACGAATAGGTGTTTGGATTATAGGATTATGGGCGGGGATTTGTACTATCCAGGCGGAAACGCTTGAAAAGAGTTACCCGCTGACCTTGGATGAGGCTATCCGGTTGGCGCAGGTCCGTTCGGTGGATGCGGCAGTAGCCCTGAACGAGTTGAAAACGGCTTATTGGGAATACCGGACGCACAAGGCGGACCAGCTTCCGGAGGTCGTTTTTACCGGGACATTGCCTACTTACAATAAGCAATATGCGCAATATCAGCAATCGGATGGTTCGTACACGTATGTGCAAAGCAATATGTTTGGGCTGAATGGGAAAATCTCTATTGAGCAGAACATTGCTTTGACTGGTGGTAAAATCGCGTTAAACACCTCGTTGGATTTTACACGCCAGTTGGGGCATGGAGCGTATAGTGAGTTCATGAGTGTGCCGGTTAGCCTGACCTTGACGCAACCTATCTTTGGGGTGAACGACCAAAAATGGAAACGCCGTATCGAGCCTGTGCGGTATGAGGAGGCTAAGGCCGCTTTTATGGAGAGTGTGGAGAATGTGACGATTACTACGATAACTCATTACTTCAATCTTCTTCTGGCTCAAGACAATCTGGAAATATGCCGGCAAAATTTGGAAAATGCCAATAAGTTGTATGATATAGCCGTAGCCAAACGTAAGATAGGACATATTTCGGAAATCGAATTGATGCAATTGAAGCAATCTGCCCTACAGGCAAAGGGAAAAGTAACCGAAGCAGAGGCCAATTTCAACTCGATGATGTTCCAATTACGCTCGTTCTTGGGGTTGAGTGAGGAGGATATCATCGAGCCAGTCATGCCGGAAACCTCTACCGATTTGCGTCTGGATTACCAGCAGGTCTTGGAAAAGGCGCAAGAGAACAATTCTTTTTCCAAGAATATTCGCCGGAGGCAATTGGAGGCGGATTATGATGTGGCTACGGCTAAGGGAGAGCGGTTTGGCATAGATCTTTTTGCTTCAGTGGGATATACCGGAAAAGAGCGGACTTTGGCCGGAGCGTATGATCCGTTAAAAGACAATCAGATTGTAGAGGTTGGCGTAACGATCCCGATTCTGGACTGGGGAAAGCGAAAAGGGAAGGTCAAGGTAGCGGAGTCGAACCGAGAGGTGGAGCTTTCCAAAATCCGTCAGGAACAAATGGATTTCAATCAGGATATATTCTTGCTGGTCGAGAACTTCAATAATCAGTCCACTCAATTGCAGATCGCGGCTGAGGTGGACGAGTTGGCCGAACGCCGGTATAATACTTCTATTGAGACCTTTATGGTCGGGAAAATCGATATTCTGGAGTTGAACGACGCGCAGAACTCGAAGGATGATGCCAAGCAGAAACACATCCAGGAATTGTATTATTATTGGCGTTACTTGTATAATATTCGGAGTCTGACCTTGTATGATTTTCTGAATAATTGTACTTTAGACGCAGATTTTGAGAAGTTGGTCAGGGAGTAAAGGTAACGAGTTGACAAGACCTGATAACTTTTTCAGCAAAAAACGAATAAGTAATGGCAAGGATATTGATTATAGATGATGATGCGGGGGTACGTTCATCGTTGGGGTTCCTCTTGAAAAGGGCGGGCTACCAGCTGGAATCGGTACCCGGTCCGAAAGAGGCGATTCAGGTGGTGCGTGAACAGGCCCCACAATTAATATTGATGGATATGAACTTCACGCTGACTACTACCGGAGAAGAGGGAATCCGGCTTTTGAGGCAAGTGAAGGTGCTTTGTCCGGATGTGCCGGTTATCCTGATGACAGCTTGGGGGTCTATCTCTTTGGCGGTACAGGGTATGCAGGCCGGGGCATTTGATTTCATCACCAAGCCTTGGAACAATCTGGTGTTGCTGAAGTCGGTCCGTAATGCGCTGGATTTATGTGAACAGAAGGAGGATACCGGTGCACCGCTCAACCGGACAGAGGCGGATGCCAAGTTCCATTTTGAAAAGATTGTAGGGCAGAGTCCAGCTTTGATGAATATTTTAGGGACGGTGTCGCGTATTGCACCTACTACGGCCTCAGTTCTGATTACGGGTGAAAGCGGTACCGGGAAGGAGCTGATAGCTGAGGCTATCCATGAGAACAGTTCTCGTTCGGACGGACCTTTTGTCAAGGTGAATTTGGGCGGATTGTCGCAGAGCCTTTTTGAAAGTGAGATGTTCGGCCATAAAAAGGGTGCTTTTACCGATGCCTATATGGATAGGGTCGGGCGGTTTGAGATGGCCAATGGAGGAACGATTTTTTTGGATGAGATTGGAGATCTGGAGCTCTCTTCGCAGGTTAAGCTCTTGCGTGTCTTGCAAGACCAGACTTTTGAGGTATTGGGGGATAGCCGGCCCCGGAAGGTGGATGTGCGGGTAGTCAGTGCAACTAATCGGGACCTGTCGGCGATGGTCGGAGCCCATACGTTCCGCGAAGACCTGTTTTATCGTATTAATCTGATAACAGTCCATTTGCCGGCACTTAGGGAAAGACGGGAGGATATCCCATTGTTGGCACACTATTTTGCGCAGAAATTATCTGAGACGAACGGATTGCCGATGGTGGAGTTCTCTTCAGAGGCATTGGGGTATTTGCAACAGCTTCCCTTTCCGGGGAATATCCGTGAGCTGAAGAATTTGGTGGAGCGTACCTTGCTGGTATCCGGGAAACAACGTATCGAGGCGGAAGATTTCCAACAGAATGAATTGGCGCAACCCCTCGCTCCGAAGTCGGCCTTGGAGGGATTGACCTTGGAGGAGCTGGAGAAGCAAACTATCTTACGAACGCTGGAGAAATATGACCGTAATTTGAAACAGGCAGCACAAGCGTTGGGCATCAGCCGAGCTTCGCTTTACCGGAGGTTGGAAAAATATAAGATAGAATTGTAACGTATAGGAGGCAGGCCATCATGCGATTAAAAAGTATGTTTTTTCTCTTGATTCTGCTGTTATGCAGTCTGGTTCTGCTATTGGCTTATCTGGTGCTGGGCGGACTTTCCGTCAAGCTGTTCTTCTGGATAGAGGGATTGATGGTGCTGGCCATTATACTTCTGTTTGTCTTGTATCAGCGCATCTTAAAACCGCTCTACATTTTGGGAAATGGCATGGATTTGCTGAACGAACAGGATTTCAGTTCCCGTCTGGGGAGAGTAGGGCAGAAGGAAACCGACCGGATTGTGGATGTGTTCAATCGTATCATGGACCAGCTCAAAAATGAACGGCTTCGCTTGAGGGAGCAGAATCATTTCCTTGATTTGCTGATTCAAGCCTCGCCAATGGGGGTGATTATCCTGAATTTGGATAAACAGATCATCTCGGTTAATCCTGCGGCTTGCAAGATGCTCCGTATAGAAAGGGAAGAGGTGGTGGTCGGTAATACCTTGTCTGATCGGAACGACTTGCCTTTGCTGGAAGAACTAGACCGGGTTCCGCTGAATGATTCGCAAACCATCCGGCTGAGCGATGCCAATGTATATAAATGTTCGCATTCCTCGTTTATGGATCAAGGGTTTTCTCATGATTTTTATTTGATAGA
>DWYO01000310.1 GCA_019118725.1 Candidatus Parabacteroides intestinavium
ACGGATAAACTAAAAAACTACTTATAGTAATACATTCATTGATTCACCTATGTGATGCCATAATTCACCTAAGTGAATCAATGAATAGATACCCTATTAATGTCTAAAATGGCGGACTCCCGTCTTAACCATTGCCAATCCATGCTCATTGCAATAAGCCACAGACTGATCATCCCGGATAGATCCACCCGGTTGAATGATTGCCGTGATACCCGCCTTGTCTGCTATTTCCACACAATCCGGGAATGGGAAGAAAGCATCTGAAGCCATTACCGCTCCGTTCAAATCGAAGTTAAACGACTTCGCTTTCTCAATGGCTTGCTTCAATGCATCCACACGAGAGGTCTGTCCGATGCCACTTGCACACAATTGTTTGTTCTTAACCAACGTAATTGCATTGGATTTGCTGTTCTTAACAATCTTATTGGCGAACAACAAATCTTCTACTTCCGGTTCAGACGGTTGTTTGCTGGTCATCGGCTCCAAATCCACATCTGTCTGGATACTCAAATCCTTTTCCTGCATCAATACCCCATTCAGCAAAGAGCGGAATTGCATCGGGCAAGTCTTGCAGTCCTTGCGTACCAAGATGATACGGTTTTTCTTCTGTTCCAAAATAGCCAAGGCATCAGCATCGTAAGCCGGAGCAATCAAGACTTCAAAGAAAATCTTATTGATTTCCTCAGCCACTTCTTTATTAATCGTTGCATTGGTAATCAGAATACCTCCGAATGCAGAAACCGGATCACCGGCCAAAGCATCCTTCCATGCCTCCAATACCGTAGAACGTGAAGCCACACCACACGGATTATTATGCTTCAGCACGGCAAATGTCAATTCGTCAAATTCATTGATCAAGTTGACCGCCGCATCGATATCCAGCAAATTGTTGTAAGAAATTTCTTTACCATGCAATTGTTCGAACATCTCATTGAACTTACCATAGAAACGGCCTGTCTGATGAGGATTTTCTCCATAACGAAGGTGCATCGGCTCGTCTACAGCTGCACGGAAATAAGAACCGGCACGATTATCGAAGTAATTGAAAATAGCGGTATCATATCCCGAAGAGACTGCAAAAGCCTCTTTGGCAAACCACTTACGGTCATCCAAAGTCGTTTCTGCACCTTTTTCGTTCAGCAATTGCATCAACGGAGCATATTGATGCTTGGAAGCTACAATCACTACATCTTTGAAGTTCTTTGCAGCCGCGCGGATCAAAGAGATTCCGCCTATATCAATTTTCTCTATAATAGCCTGTTCTTCTGCACCCGAAGCGACTGTTTCTTCGAATGGATACAAATCAACGATGACCAAGTCGATTTCCGGAATTTCATAGTGAGCCAACTGCTCTTTGTCGCCATCATTTTCGCGCCGGGCCAAAATGCCCCCGAACACTTTCGGATGTAAAGTCTTCACACGTCCGCCTAATATGGAAGGATACCCCGTCAAATCTTCTACGGCATCACACGGAATACCTAATGATTCGATAAAAGCCTTCGTTCCACCGGTCGAAACAAATGTAACTCCTTCTTCATGGAGTTTTCTTAAAATCTCATCCAGACCATCTTTATGGTACACAGAAACAAGTGCACGCTTAATTCGTTTTGTTTCAGTCATTTTTATTTAGTTGTTTACGTTAAAATTCGAGAACACAAAATTAGTGATTTATTTTTCAATTCTTTCCATAATAAGCGGAAAGAGATAATTTTTAACACCACTTTTTATTATTTACTCAGCTTAGAAGCTGGTTTATCCGGTACGTTGTCAATCCGTCATAACGCTCATCCAGGTCATCATCCAGCACTTTAGCCTCTTGTTCCGACAGAAGTCCGTCTTTAACGAACTGATTGACTGCACGCTTTTCATTAGCAAGCAACATACGGATAGCCTTACGAGTCACACCACACCGGTAAGATATCGGGAATTCCTGGGAAAGAGAGTTCAATACCTCTCCGATGTGATTGATGTTTTCTTGAATTTCACTACGCAACTGCCCCAAAGCCTGTTTCTCTGCGGTAGAAAGGACCTCGGATTGCTCGAATTCTTCCACCAGCTTCAACGCTTCTTTTTGAGTGATGATGAATCCACGTCCTAAATCATATCCGTTGATGACCCATTCATGCGAAAATCGGTCCCACCAGTTTTTCACGACCGAAATCTGCTTAAGCCGACGGATGAGAAGAGGCTGTCTGTAATATTTGAAGATCCATTTTCGCTGAGATAAAGACATGTGTCCATCCCGATCATATTGTTCGTCTAAGGCATTTACCAAGATACGCAAAGAGACGTTAGAGATGATACCTTCATTGTACAAACTCCAACAAGCGGTTTTCTCTTTTTTCAATACGCGCAGGCGGACATCGGCAAGGACATCCCGTGTCAGGATAGATACATCCGGAGCCTGTTCCTGTTCCGGCATGAATTTCTCGACCAAAGTCCAGTTAGACATTTCCAAGGCCTCACGTTTCTTCAGCTTATCCAAATATTTTTCCGTGCTATCAGCTATTTGCTTCTTGATACTGTAATCCAATAACATTTTGGCCGAAGGAACCTTAGTCAGTCCCAGCTTTTGCAAGAACCAACGCATGGTAGTGGCATTTACGCATAAGGTAAGTGTTACGATACCACCGGTAAAAAGCAATATTTGGCGACGGATATCTTCCGGAATGGCCAGTGTGTATGAAACCATCAAAGCCAAAGTCAATCCCAATGCACCACGCAATCCGCCCCATCCTAAGATGAAGGATTCACGCATAGTCAATCCGTATCCGGCCTTTTTCATAAACGGATACAAAACAGCAATCATCAGCATACGGGCGATATTGACACCAATATATACCGCTATCAGCAATAAGAAACTGCTCCATGTTAAATCGACCTTCAACGCGATCACAATTCCCACGATGATGAATATAAGCGTATTGGCCATATAAGCCATCAGTTCCCAAAATTGGCCCATAAACCGGTTGACCTCCGGTTTCAGGCGAGGACGTCCGATATAAGTAATTGTCAAACCAAATGCCACCAAGGCGATAACCCCGGATACATCCAAAAAGCTTTGCGCCAAGATAAACGTAATGTAAGAGGATACGATAATCACACTGTTCTGCACCGACTCGTCACCGCCTACCTTATCCAGAAACCAGATAGTGAATCGGGCGGTTACCCAACCTAATAAGACACCTCCAAATACAACCAGCAGGAAGTTCAGAATAGGAGACATCTCGGTTCCTCCCGTTGCGGAGTAAACTCCGAAGAAAATCATGAACAAGACGATACCGGTTCCATCATTCAGCATGGATTCGGCATCAACTAGTGTAGAAAAGCGTTTGCTTGTACCGAGTTCTTTTAATAGGGCAACCACAGCAACCGGGTCAGTCGCACTGATTAAGGCTCCGAACATCAACGCATAACTCCAATTCCATCCGCTACATTCCGGGACAAAATAGGCCAGTCCCATAATCAACGCTCCAATCAGGAACATAGATATAACCATACCCGGCCCGGCAAGGAGAGTGGAGTTTAACAAAGACTTGCGGAATACATGCAAATCCAGTTCGTAAGCGCCATCAAATATCAACAAGGGAAGAAAAATATAAAGAATCAAATCAGGATCCATATTTCCGGCAAAATCAACCGCCGGTTTCAATATTCCTGCAGTTTGCAAAACACCGAACCGGTCCAACAATCCGAGTAAGATACCCAAAGCGAATAACCCGACCGTATAAGGGAAGTTCGTCTTTTTCAATACTGATTTTAGAATTGCGCCGAAAAACAGACAGATTACGACAAAAAACAAGGGCGCAAGTAGCGAATTCGTTTCCATTTCCTCAATATTATAATATCAACCTAAACAATTTCATTAAAAAGCTGTTTTGAACTTATTCCACCTTTTTCCGATTTCCGAAGAAATTCAAAACAGCTTCTTAATCAATCCGAATACCCCCGAAAAAACGAAAAAAGAGAAACCTCTTCCTCACTTAGAAATGGCTTCTCTCCGATGAGCGGAAGACGGGGCTCAAACCCGCGACCCCCAGCTTGGAAGGCTAGTGCTCTATCAACTGAGCTACTTCCGCAAATCAATTTATTCTGTGGGCAGTGATGGATTCGAACCACCGAAGGCGTAAGCCAGCTGAGTTACAGTCAGCCCCATTTGGCCACTCTGGTAACTGCCCTTCCCTAATTGCGCTGCAAAGGTATATATTAATTTTGTAACTTGCAAGAAAAATCTATCATTTTTATTGCAGTAATTGCAGCTTCGTCTCCTTTATTACCATATTTCCCCCCGGCCCGATCTTCTGCTTGTTGCATATTATCTGTAGTTAACAGTCCGAAAATGAAAGGGATATCATACATCAAGTTCAGTTCTGTCATACCTTGTGTTACACCGGAGCACACATAATCAAAATGCGGTGTATCTCCTTTTACAACACATCCTAAAGCGATGACAGCATCAATATCTTTAGTGTCTGCTAATCTTTTTGCTGCAAAAGTCAGTTCGAAGCTTCCCGGAACTCGTCTGACAAAAATGTTTTCCGGCTTTACGCCATGTCTTTCCAACGTATTGCAAGCGCCTTCCAGAAGTTTCTCTGTGATATGTCTGTTCCATTCGGCAACAACGATACCGATATTCATTTCTGATGCATCCGGAACGCTGTTAAAATCGTAGTCTGATAAATTCTGATAAGCTGTAGCCATAATGAGTGATCTTCTAATGAAAATAATAAAGGTTTCAGCAGACCTGTAGGTTATGGACTGGCTGAAACCTTGTTTTTGATTTTTTTATTTTGCCAATGCGGTAGCGCGAGTGATATACTTGTCGATATCTGCTGCTTCCATCGAATTAAAGTATTTCTCTTTAATAAGGGTATACACCTTTACCGCATCGTTGTACTGCTGCATGCTTTCATAAGCGAAACCTGCTTTTTTCAGGTAAATCGGGCTGATGATTTCATTATCTGCAGCGTTTGCTGCTTTCTCAAAATAAGCAACACCTTCTTTGGCATTGTCCATGTTTACGTAACAATCTCCAATCAGGCCGATAATAGTCGGAGAAATCATCTTGTCGCTAGCATCAAACGACTTCAGTTTTTCTAAAGCTTTGTCATACTGGTCCAATTTGAAGTAGCAGATGCCTGCGTATGCTTTCGCCAAGTTACCGGACTGGGTATTTCCGTATTGGTCGATGATGGCCTCGAATCCTTCATAATCAGCTCCATTTCCATTTAAAGCCAATTGGAAAGAATCCTTAGCGAAATACTGCTCCCCTTTGAACAGGGCAACACTCGCTTTTTTCTGCTGCGGAATCAAATAGCCATGTCTGTAACCAAAGAATGCGCCGACAATAACCGCCAAAGCCAAAATGCCCAGCATGATTTTCTTTGAATTGTTTTCAATAAATAGTTCCGATTTCGAAACAAGTTCTTCTACTTCTACGGTTTCCTTTTCTTTAGTAGCCATAATTTATTTATTGTTATTTTAATATTTATTTCTTGAATTCTTCAGACTTTTGAGTTTCTGAATTTTGAGTTCTGTT
>DWYO01000311.1 GCA_019118725.1 Candidatus Parabacteroides intestinavium
CATAGGCATACTGTTTTTATTTGTTTGTTATTACAACTATGTTGTTTTCTCTAAAGTCATATCGAATCGGATTGATACGCGACATCAGCCTCAATATCTCCTCTAACGACTCATCTTTTATCGAGAACGTATAAGCCGGTTTGTCCGACAAACTACTATCCAATATAATCTGTACATTATACCAACGTTCCAAATACTTCTCCAATTCAGACAAGGATTTGTGTTCAAAACGAAGCGACTCGTGCGCCCATAACGACTCCAATTCCACATCGGCACTTTCGGTCCTCAACTCACCGGTCCGTTTGGAATATATCGCCATTTCACCCGGTTCTATCAGGCTCGTCTTATCCGCTTTACCGACAGACACCGAACCTTCCACCAACGAGACCTTCACATCCGCCATTTCAGCCGTTGCATTCACATTGAACGATGTGCCATACACTCTTACTTCAAGTTCACCGGCATCCACAAGAAAAGGACGTTTTTCGTCTTTCCGCACATCAAAGAAAGCCTCACCTTCCAATTCAACCGTCCGTTCCTCATTCCAATCGTCAGGCAGATACGTCAATGTTGCCCCCGCATTCAGCCATACCGTTGAGCTATCCGGCAACACTACTTTTGCTTTTCCATCCAAAGCTGTATAGACTTGCGGAGCTGAAGCGACCGGTTTTTCCACCCGACTCTGATGCAAGGCTGCCCATCCGAACACTACCAATAGGAAAGCCGCCACAATGCTCCAACGAATATAAGAGATAACAGAACGCTTATTTTTTCTTTCCCGTCCGGAAATCCGTTCCAGCAAACGCATCCACAACTCATCCCGGTTTAATTCCTCTTCCCGCTCTATACTTTGTTGCAAAATCAACAGCCAAAGCCGTTTCAACTCTACATACAACTCCGCATGAGAAGAATCAGAAAGCCATGATTTCAACTCACCAGCCTCCTGTTCATCCAGTTCCAGCTCCAATGCTTTCCGCAAAAGCTGCCATGGAATTTGTGTATTACCTTTTACGCCCATCATATATATGACCCACCAAAATCTGGCATCCCCTAAAAAGATAATGATATTTTTTATATTTTTTATATAATAATCTGTCATTCCACACTTACTCCGACACGGTCCTGTTCGGCCAATGCCCGGATTACCATGGATTCATTCTTAACTTTCCCCGTAACAAACTCCGGAATATTAAACGATTTCATACAAGAGGTATTTTCTGAGGCCTGTAACAACGGAAGCAAAAAAGGCTTTTCCATTTCTCCCGGAGCGGAAACATACGAAAAGAACAGACGCGTATATAAACCATCTAACCGACGACTGCTGAACACAACCCAACGCCCGTTAGATGACCAGGAATGATAACTTTCCGTATCTAAACTATTTACTCCGAGAATAGGGATCTCTCGCCTTGCTTGCAAATCCATCAGATACAAATCAGCATCCTTATGCCAAATCGGAAAAGTCCCGTAAGCAGATACTGTCCCCATCAAAAATCGTCCGTCCGGTGACACACGCGGAAAAGAAAAACTACGTTTCTCCTGATCAGCGTAAAAAAGCGTATCAACATTATTACCCAAAGTACCGGTTTCCGCATCAAAAGCCAAGCGACACAAGTTATACCTCAACTCCGAAATGGAATCCGGTACAGCCTTCGCGGGAGCCGAACAGAAATAAAGATATTTCCCATCCGGAGAGAATGACGGAAATGTCTCAAACGAATGAGCAGAACTGGTCTGCGGTACAGACAGTATTTTATGTTTTTTTATATCATACACAATCCCATCTGAAGCCACATCATAAACCTCAACCCGCTGTGTGGGATGAAACCCTTGGGTTGTTTTATTGATTGAAAAAGCGATGAACCTTCCCGATGGATGCCAATAAGGATAGGTGAAAGAAGACAAGGTTTGCTTGGTCTTTGTATCCAAGATTTCCAGCATATCACCATTCTTCAGCACCGTCCCCCCAAAAGAGGCTCGCATATGAAATACATACTGCTCCGGACTGCGGTTGCAAAAAGAATGGCAATTGACACAATTGTTCTCCGTTATCTTGTTTTCAAGAATCGGAGTCTGCTTGAAAGTTTCCAAATCACGCTGGTAAATTCCCATTCGGTTCCAGACCTCATACCCCGGTTCTATCAGCCGATAAGCTATATAACGGTCTATCGGCTCAGCTGCCACATGGAGCGAATAAGGAAGATAAGCGATATTCTTGTCCTCCCTCCGGCACACGACAGTAACCCGGATAGTCTTTCCTTTCGCCCGCTCCAGCCAGGCATGCCATTTCTTCACCGGGAATGCTATCTGTCCGTCTGAAGCTTCAACTACCCAGCGGCCTCCATCCACCTCCAGTACCGCAAACCGCACCTCGCCCTGTTCCGGCGAAACAGAAAAATTTAAAGGAGCTATATTATAAGGAATTGTTATATCCGTATAATCCGGGAATAACCGAACTGCTTCGTTTTTTGTTTCGTCAACAGTAGTATTCAACGAACAGGCTGTCAGGCATACAGCCAGTATAAAAGATAATATTTTCTTCATTTTCCGGCTCTTTATTTTTTAAACAACAAATAAAACCAATAGGTATTTCCATAATCCTGCGCCATCTCTTCCGCAAAATTCAAGAAATTATGTTTATCAGCCATATCTTGACTAAAAGCACCATAATGCTGCTCAACTTCCCAACCGACTCCCATTCGCGCCCATTCGCCCGGATTGTCCTGTGCCAAAGCAATAACCGCCTCCTGCTGATGAACCGTCAATTCACGCCATACTTCCGTATGAAAATAGGTATCATACAATTGTTTAAATTTTGACAAACTTCTATTCAACAAATAAAATCCGGACAAATATTGAAGTGCCATATCCGCCTCCGGATTATTGACAAGTAATTGTTCCAAGGTCTTAAGAAAATCAACAGAAACAGCATACTTCTCCTTATTGTGCCATCCCTTTCGTTTGGACTGGTATTCCACGCATTGTCGGACACCATCATCCGACAGATAAGCACGCTGCCCTCGCGCCCAATCTTTATAAAAAAGCGTTTTTTCCAATAAAGCGATATATTTCGCAGCAACCGGATAGGCTCCACAAATAATATTGGTTTCAACAAGACGTTGCAGCAGACGAGGATTACTCCGGGTCGATGTAATCAATCCTTCGAAAGCAAACTTCTGTGCCGAAGCGATATCGCCTACTTGATAAAAAATATCCGAACAAATCATCGCATCAATCAAAGAGCCATTCCAAGAAGACACCAATGTCTGCGAACCATTTTGCGGATATGAAAACATTTTATCGCCCAACTCATGCCGGCAAGCCAGCGCCAGATTCAAGACATTGAGAGTCGGGACAGTAGGATGTTCAGACGGAAAGGTAGCAATAATTTTCTCCCATTGCTGATGCCTTAAATAATAGTCCCGCTCATAGGCATAAAGCAATATAGAATCCTTATCAGCCCAGATTTTTCCCAAAACTCCAGCCATCAGCAAAAATGCCGCAACCACCATTTTCCAAGAAGAGACAGCTCTGTTCCGAAACAGATTAGCCAGCAAAATAACCAGTAAGGTCAGTCCCCATGCCCAATAACATTTCTTTGCATCCAGCAGATATTCATAATAAGCATCAGGCAATGCTATCAGACGCATCTCGCTTTGCCACGCTTGCGTCAAAGGGAAATAAAGCCAAAATGCCCCTGTTAGCATCAGCAACCCCATCGCTGGAATCCAATATTTCCGCCGCATAGTGCATTCATACACCAAAAGTCCGCAAACGAACAGCATAAAGACAGCCCCTCCTATTCCATAAAGGAGTGACGTCAGTCCGATAATTTCACTGAAAGAAAGCCACCGGTTGGCCGATGCGATATAAATTCGCCAGCAAACCAGACAAAAGAAAAAAGCTAAGGTTCCTGTTATCTGATAATTCACATCAAGATGTAAAATGAGCAAACCGCACAAAGGCATAAATGCAAGCACATCCGGAAGCAAAGAAGCTTTAGACATTCTCATCGACAACAATTTTTGAAGCAGCACTCCACACGCCACCAGTAATAATGAGGTAAAAACAGCACCAAATCCCGGCAATCCATAAAATTGCTGGAAAAATCCAGCTATGTAATCTGCCATTCCTCCAACACGGGCCAGGCTGTCCAAAGCATACTCTTTTGAGAACAAAAACATGCGTAATTGCTCTTGATAATAAAACAAATAGGCATATTGACCCTGTAAAAAAAGAAAGAAAACAACAAAAATTATGCCCCAAAACAGCAGCTTCTGTACTCTTATAGTCATATTTACGCTAAAAAAATCCATACCTTATATATAAGACACATATCCTTTACTCTCCCCCTAAAGAGGATTGGAAGATAATCTCATCTCACTCTTTTTTTATAGGCATCTTCCTTCCCTCCAATTCATGCCTACCTTTTCTTCAAAAGATAGTATGCTTTTTCCCCAAAGGTAGTATGCTTTTCCGAAAAAGATAGGCAGGAATCTTTACCTTTGAAAAGATGGATTTCTTTACTTTTTGCGTACCTTTGCAGCGTGAAACTGATTTAATAAGATTACAAGTTCGTAAGTTCCTGTTTTTTAGTTTCTAAATTAAAACATAACAAGAACTTATAGACAAAAAAATACACCGATGGAGGAGCAGGATTTTGCACCTCTACATACTAATAAGCTTAAAAACTAAAAAACTAACTATTTATGGCATTACAGTGTGGTATCGTAGGGCTTCCGAATGTAGGGAAATCTACACTTTTCAACTGTTTATCGAACGCAAAGGCGCAATCAGCGAATTTTCCTTTTTGCACCATCGAACCCAATGTGGGCGTAATTACCGTTCCGGACGAACGACTGAATAAATTGGCAGAGATTGAACATCCTCAGCGGGTTATCCCGACTACAGTAGAAATTGTAGACATCGCAGGACTGGTGAAAGGTGCAAGCAAAGGCGAAGGGCTGGGTAATAAGTTCCTGGCAAATATCCGCGAAACAGATGCTATCCTGCATGTATTGCGCTGTTTTGACGATGGTAATATCGTACATGTGGATGGTAGCGTAGACCCGGTGCGGGATAAAGAGATTATCGATATGGAGCTTCAGCTGAAAGATCTGGAAACAGTGGACAGCCGCATCGCCAAAGTTCAGAAACAGGCTCAGACAGGGGGCGACAAACAAGCCAAGATTGCTTACGAAGTACTTTGCAAATACAAAGAGGCTTTGGAGCAAGGCAAGAGTGCCCGTACCGTAACGCTGGACACGAAAGAGGAGGAGAAAGTCGCACACGATTTATTCCTGCTGACCAACAAGCCGGTATTGTATGTCTGCAATGTGGATGAAGCAAGCGCAGTCAAGGGAAATCAGTATGTAGATGCCGTACGCGAAGCCGTTAAAGACGAAAATGCTGAAATACTGGTCGTTGCCGCTAAGATAGAAAGCGAAATCGCCGAATTAGAAACTTACGAAGAACGCCAAATGTTCTTGCAGGAAATCGGTTTGGAGGAATCAGGTGTAAACCGGCTGATCAAAGCTGCCTACAAATTATTGAACCTGCAAACTTTCCTGACCGCAGGTCCCGATGAAGTACGTGCCTGGACATTCCATAAAGGCTGGAAAGCACCACAATGTGCCGGGGTAATCCACACCGATTTTGAAAAGGGATTCATCCGGGCAGAAGTCATCAAATATGATGATTACATCGCATACGGTTCAGAAACAGCTGTAAAAGAGGCCGGGAAGATGAGTGTGGAAGGCAAGGATTATATTGTTCAGGATGGAGACATCATGCACTTCCGGTTTAACGTATAATGCAATCTAACACCCCAACCATCCGTATCAAATGATAATTTGACAATAATTTTCCAAATTCATTTGGTATATTCGATCGGATATATTACTTTTGTAGCCGATTCGAACTGCGGCTGTGGTGTAATTGGTAGCCACGTCAGACTTAGGATCTGATGCTTCACGGCGTGGGGGTTCGAGTCCCTTCAGCCGCACCATTCATAAAACTCCTCGCAGACAAGGATTTGTTTGCAAGGAGTTTTTCTTTTATATTTGGTCTATTAATTCTTAAAAAAGTTGGCACACGATATGAGAATACATCGCTTTCATCTGTTGCTGTTTTTTTGTTTCAGCTTATCCTTTGCGCAAGGATGGGCTCAAACGGATTTAGGAGAGCAGCTGAAGCAGGTTATTTCCGGGAAGGCCGCAACTGTTGGCGTTGCGGTTATCTTCAATGGCTCGGAACTGGTTACGGTCAATAATATGTACCGCTATCCGATGATGAGTACTTTCAAGTTTCATCAGGCTCTCTCCGTCATGGAATACATCAACCGGAAAGGAGAAGACTTGGCTACGGAAATTCTGGTAAAACGCTCTGATCTGAAAGAAAACACCTACAGCCCGATGCGAGATGCGAATCCCAACGGGAATTTCCGGATGACAATCGGTGATTTGTTGAAATATTCATTGATAGAGAGTGACAATAATGCGTGCGATGTCCTGTTCAAACATATCGGCGGTCCCAAATTTACGCAACGGTATGTGCATGAGCTGGGCATTCAAGACGTTGCCATCACCCAAACGGAAGCGATGATGCACGAATCACCGGACAATTGTACGCTCAACTGGACAAAACCCTCGGCGGCTGTGCTCCTCATGGAAACATTCCTCCAAAATGAATTGTGCTCCAAGCAACAAAAAGTATTTATCCAACGCGCTATGGCTGATGCAAATACCGGAAAAGACAAATTGAAAGCAGGACTTCCCAAAGATGTCCTTTTGGCCCATAAAACCGGAAGCTCAGATCGCAATGAGTTCGGCATCAAGCTGAGTGACAACGACATGGGATTTGTAGTCCTTCCCAACGGACAATATTATACGATAGCCGTATTTATCATGAACTCACAGGAGTCGGACAAAGTCAATGCCCGCCTGATAGCGGATATTTCCCGTACGGTATATACGTATTTTATAGACAATTATAAGAAATGATATAAATTAGAAAGATATGAAGATTGCACTTGTAGGATATGGCAAGATGGGAAAAACCATCGAACAAATCGCCCGGGACAGAGGGCATGAGATTGTTTCAATCATTGATGTGAATAATCCGGAAGACTTCGAATCGGAAGCATTCAAGCAGGCCGATGTCGCCATCGAATTCACGACACCCGCAACGGCATTCGACAATTACATGAAATGCTTTGCCGCAGGAGTACCGGTAGTTTCCGGAACAACCGGATGGCTGAACCGTTTAGATGAAGTAAAACGGATGTGTGCAGAGGAGGGAAAGACCTTCTTCTACGCTTCCAATTTCAGCATTGGGGTAAACATATTCTTTGCCTTGAACAAGTATCTGGCCAAAATCATGAACAATTTTCCTTCGTATGATGTACGAATGACAGAGGTTCACCACATTCATAAGCTGGATGCACCAAGCGGTACAGCTATCACACTGGCAGAAGGCATTCTGGACAATCTTGACCGGAAGGAGCGCTGGACATTAGAGACCTCCGAAAAACCGACAGACTTGCCGATCCATGCCATCCGCGAAGGAGAGGTTCCGGGCATTCATGAAATCATCTACGAATCGGATGCCGACATCATCAGTATCAAGCATGACGCAAAAAGTCGTGCCGGATTTGCGTTGGGTGCAGTTCTTGCGGCCGAATTTACCGCCGGTAAGAAAGGATTCTTAGGTATGAACGACCTTTTCCACTTTTAATAAAAAACGATGATGAAAAAGAAAATCACGAAAAAGCAATATATCAAATTCAGCATCGCGGGGATCTTATACGGACTCTTTATCCTTTGGATGCAGAATGGATGGCTGACATTGGGATATATTCTGCTTGCGGATATTTATTTAACCAAATACATCCCGTGGGGAGCTTGGAAAAATGTAAAGAATCCATCTCTTCGCAACGCATTAGGATGGGTGGATGATATTGTATTTGCCTTAGTGGCGGTCTATTTTATCAATATCTTCCTGTTCCAGAATTACCAAATACCCAGTTCATCCTTGGAAAAATCCTTGTTGGTAGGCGATTACCTATTTGTCAGCAAGGCCAGTTATGGTCCCCGGGTCCCCAATACTCCGCTCTCTTTCCCATTAGTTCAAAACACGTTACCCATTCTGAACTGTAAATCCTATTTGGAATGGCCGGAATGGGGCTATAAGCGAGTAGCCGGTTTAGGACAAGTGCAACGTAACGATATTGTGGTGTTTAATTTCCCGGCAGGTGATACCATTGCCCTCCGGATGCAAAATCCTGATTACTATACACTGGTTGAGATGTATGGCCGTGAAGCGATACGAACCAACCGCCAGCAATTCGGAGAGATTATGTATCGCCCGGTAGACAAACGCGAGCATTATGTAAAACGCTGCATCGGAATGCCCGGTGACACCCTCTCCATACGCAGCAATCAGGTCTACATCAACGGGAAAAAGGCTACGAATCCAAAGAACATGCAATTGAATTACTTTGTAGAGAGCGAAACGCCTTTCACAGAAACCATGTTTCGTAATTGGGGAGTCAGTAAAGATGATTATATGCCTTACGGACAACCTTGCACGGTAACAGATGCTGAAACACTCTCATTTCTAGGATTCCAGCCCAATGCCAATGGCAATTATAACTTGGTGTATCGGTTCCCGATGACCGAAGCCATGTTGAACCAAGTAAAAAAACTGCCTTCAGTAAAGAAAGTCGTCGTTGAACCGGACATCGTCGGAGGAACACTGTATTACCCGGTGGATTACAAAACCGGATGGACGCGTGACAACTACGGGCCGATTTGGATTCCGAAACGGGGAGCAACCATCGAACTCACCCCGGAGAATCTGGCTATCTACCGCCGGTGCATCAAGAACTATGAACATAACGACCTGGAAGAAAAAGATGGCGTTATATATATTAATGGTAAGCCGGCAACCACGTATACGTTCCAATATGATTATTACTGGATGATGGGAGATAACCGCCATAACAGTGCAGACAGCCGTTCGTGGGGGTTTGTACCGGAAGATCATATTGTAGGAAAGCCGATCATGATCTGGCTTTCCTTGAATAAAGACCGTGATTGGTTTGACGGAAAAATTCGTTGGGAACGGTTATTCCGGTGGGTTGATAACATTAAATAATGTGGAAAGTTGGAATTAGATATAGAAGTCGGCATTTAGAAATTTGAAACTATAAGTTTGAAGTTAGAATGAAGAAGGAAGAGTTTATACAGCAAACGGAAAAGAAAAAGGGGCGTATGCTTCGCTCGGCGTTCTTCATTCTTTCTTTACTTATATGTCTACTCATTGTCCGCTTGTATGTGGTGGAGTCGCTACACATCTCAACTGATGCCATGGAAACCTCTTTGCATAAAGGAGATTTAGTATTGGTGAATAAACTGCCCTGTATCCCCCAAAGACGGAGTATTCTATTATTTACAAGTCCATTACGCAGAGATTCATTATCCTCACCATGGTTCATCAGCCGATGCGTGGGCATTCCGGGGGATACCATACAGGTAAACAGCAACGGCTATCTTGTAAACGGTAAGGAGTACCCCAATCCTCCTCATACCTTGGACACTTACATCGTTCCTCCCTCCGGGAAAAAGAGCTTGCTGGAATTGATTCAAACGCATCACATCCCGTTGCGAGACATGAAAACAGACTCAACGGGTTTGTCTTTAACACTGACTTCTTTTGAAGCCTATCAGTTGCGGGAAGAACTTCCGGACACGCTCCAGTCATTGTTACAAATCCGTCCGGTCCCAAGTTACCGTTTTGTCATTCCTCAAAAAGATCGCGCCTACCGGTTAGACAGCTTGTCGCTGCTGGCTTGCCGGGAAGCGATTTTGGACGAGACAAACGGAAAAGCTGTTATCCGGGACGGGAAATTGTATATAGAAGGCAAACTCACCCATTTTTTCTTTTTCCGACAAAACTATTATTGGCTTTTATCGGATAACCGGACAGATGCCATCGACTCACGCCATATCGGAGTGGTTCCGGAAGATCATCTGATCGGAAAATTATTCTTTTGTTGGTTTAGTCGGGATAAAAATAAACGATTTAAAAGATTATGACAAGTGCTTATACCTCTACTGCCTATTTGGGACCGATACAACTATACACCAAATATGGAACATACGACCGGATTTTCCTGGAAACGGAAGAAAACTACATGAAACAAACCTACCGGAACCGATGCCTAATAGCCGGGGCCAATGGTACACAGGCCTTAACGGTTCCGATAGTCAAACCAGACACCCTCAAATGCCTGACACGGGATATCCGCATCTCAGACCATGGGAATTGGCGCCATTTGCATTGGAACGCTTTAGTCTCTGCCTACCGGATGAGCCCTTTTTTCGAATATTACGCAGACGATTTAGCTCCATTCTACGAAAAAAAGTATGAATTCCTGATGGATTTCAACGAGCGGTTGCGGGAATTGATTTGCCAACTGATAGATATTCAACCCGATATCCAATCCACTTCCGTTTACAATCCGCAGGTCGAGCATGATTTCCGCGAAATGATTTCACCGAAAAGCAAAGAAACGGACGCCTCGTTTATTCCGGTCCCTTATTACCAGGTATTCCAGGACAAACTAGGATTTCTTCCCAACCTGAGCATTGTCGATCTGCTGTTTAATATGGGACCGGAAAGCATTTGCATCTTGAAAGCCTCTGCTTGCCAAGAGGACTGACCTCAGAACACCTGCAATTTTAATCCAAAGGAAAGGCTGAGATAATCTTTGGGCTTCAACGAACGATTGCCAATCTTATTAATTAGATACAGGTCACACGTACTCAATTCGTAGAAGAAAGAGATCGATTTGTGCCAGCTGTTGTTTTCATTCAACTTCAAGGTGATGCGTTCGCCCACAAATGCATGGAAACGGAAGCGGGTAGAAAACCAATAATACCCGTCCGGATATTTATCGGGTTGCTTCCCCCAAAATTCCCGGTCAAGTAAGATATTGATATAGGCACCACAGGCCAACGGCTCAAACGAGAAGCGATCATTCAACCGGATATTCCACGGATAATAATTTTGCTTACAGGTAAAAGTAAACTTAGCGTTATCATCCGTATAGGCAGGAATAAAGCCTACCAACACATCTGTTTCCCAGTGTTTCCGGTAATAATCCCAGCCCAAACCGACAGAAATCATCCCCATTGAACCGGCAAATTGCAATTTGGTGTAACGAGGAATGGCTCTCTCCCACCGAGCTTTATATTTTTCCAGACGTTCCTGATAACGAGTCTCCTCCTGTGCATGAAGCGGAAAGACCAACACTAAGAAAAGAACATACCACTTAATAATCGACCGATTCATAGGTATAGGCGTTAGAAGTTAGTGTAAATTTCAAATAATTACGTTTCCCCATATTGGCACAACCATAATAGATAATGCCATCTCCGAAAATATCTGAAGCCTGCACC
>DWYO01000312.1 GCA_019118725.1 Candidatus Parabacteroides intestinavium
CCAATTCGCTTTGCGCATAGTCTGTAATACCTACATACGCTACATCTCCGTCTACACGAATCCATTCATGATCCTTTGTGTACTTTACATCTGTTGGAAAATTCATATCTTTTGTGCTTTAAATGAAAAAATAGAAATAACTTAATAATGAAGATATATAAATACTTATAAATCCCAATCCGAATCCGGCATAAACCTGTGCCGGAGTATGCTTCTTCAATTGGATTCTGGCGCTTCCCAAAAATCCAGCTATAAGCAAGACTATAATGAATGCCCAATAGGGATTAAGCAGATAAACCCGCGATATTCCCATGATTCCCCCTAACAAGCCGCCGATACCAATCATGTGTGCGCTGATTTTCCAAAAGAAATTGATACATAAGGCTATCAGCATAGCTACAGCCGTACCGAACACCAAAGAGAGTACCCAAATCGGCATCAACATTTTGGAAAGATATAATACACAAGCCACCACCGAAGCGACATAAACCAAATAGGGCATGGTCCGATCCGTACGTTCGGTCAATTCATAATCACCTTTCCTGTTGATCTTTATCATCAGAAAAATGAATATAGCCGGAACAAATGCCGTCATCATGAATACACCGGCAAGAACCCATAGCTTCAGTTGCATCGGATAAATAGCCAATGCCGTATAGGTCAGAGCCAATAAGACACCGTAAGTTATCATCAACAACGGGTGGAATATAATGGATAATATGTTTGCCGCAAGTTTCATTGTCTGCAAATTTATATTTCTTTTCTGAGTCGAGCAACAGGAATGCCTAATTGTTCACGGTATTTAGCTACTGTCCGACGGGCAATTACGTATCCTTTTTCTTTGAGGATATTCGCCAATTCTTCATCGGTCAGCGGTTTCCGCTTATCTTCGGCTTCAATATGCTCTTTCATGATTTTCTTGACTTCGCGCGTGGATATTTCTTCTCCGCTATCGGTTTGCATCGATTCCGAAAAGAAATATTTCAACGGATAAATACCGAAGTTAGTTTGAACATATTTGCTATTGCTTACACGGGAAATGGTAGATATGTCATACCCCGCCTTTTCTGCGACATCTTTCAATATCATCGGACGGAGGGTTGCTTCGTCACCGGTCAAGAAAAACTCCCGTTGCAATTGAATGATAGCTTCCATGGTTCGCATCAAAGTCTCTTGCCGTTGTTTGACTGCATCGATAAACCATTGGGCCGCGTCCAGCTTTTGCTTCACAAACTGTACAGCGTTTTTCCGTTCGGTTGTCTGGTTTGCCTTATTGTTTGTATAATCATGAAACATGTCTTGGTACCCCTTGTTGATGCGCAAGTCCGGAATTCCCCGATTGTTCATCGACAAAGTAATCTCTCCATTATTCGAATCTACGATAAAATCCGGAATAATCTGACTCATGGCCGTTTCCATCGTCCCTCCCCAGGCATTTCCCGGCTTCGGATTAAGCAATGTGATTTCGCGGATAGCTTTCTTTAAAGTTCCCTCCGAGATATTCAATCCGCGTAATATCTTCTCATAATGTTTCCGGCTGAAATCATCGAAATAATTTTGGATGATTTGAATGGCAATAGGAGTTTCCGGTGTTTGTTCTTTCTTCTGTAATTGCAGGCATAAACATTCCTGCAAATTTCTCGCCCCTATGCCCGTCGGTTCGAAATCTTGAATCATTTTCAAGATTGTTTCCACATCTTTTTCCGAAATATCCAATCCGGCCTGGAACATCAAGTCGTCCGCAATCGCACCCAAATCTCGGCGCAAATATCCGTCATCATCAATGTTCCCGATGATATATTCTGCAATTTTCACCTCTTTTTCCGGCAAGTTTCGGAATCCGAGCTGTTGCAATAAGAACTCATTCAGCGATTCGCTTACTGAAAAAGGAATATCCTCTTTTTTTGTAGACTTTTCCCGTATTTCTTGAAGCTTATAATCAGGGATATCATCTTCCGTCAGATAATCACCTAACGATAAATCATCCTCACCCTCGTTGTTTTCAGTCATTGAATCCGAGTTGTCACCGATTTCACTATCGGTTTGATCAAATTCATCCGGCGCATCTTTCCCTTCTTCCAAAGCCGGATTTTCTTCCAGCTCATGTTTGACCTTTTCTTCCAATTCAATGGCCGGAAGCTCCAGCAATCGAATCACTTGGATCTGTTGCGGGGAAAGCTTTTGTTGTAATTGTTGCCGTAACTGTTGTTTTAACATCTCAAATCAACCTTTATCCTAATTATGAATATGCAAATATAGCCTTTTTTGTTTAAGTATATCGCGAAATAAAAGATAAACGATGTGAATAGAGAACAGGTACTTATTTTTTCTTACAGATAATTCTCTATGAAAATGCGTATCATCTCCATCGGGACACCTTTAACCCAAATCGGTCATTAGACTTTGGGTAGATTGCCCCTTATGTCTTGCGGATTGCTTTTCGGCTTGCAGAAGGCGTAGCGGGCTACGTCAAGGCAAGCCGGGAAGCAAGATGCTGGCAGAAGGGGGCAAAATGCCCGAAGAGCTTTCTTTCGGAAAAAAGAACCGTTGAGCGGTCTAATGACCGATTTGGGTTTAATCTTTCAAGACGATAATAGCATAGCGGCGTCCGATCTGATAAGTTTCTTTTTCCGCAAAATAGTCCGGAAGATGGGACAACTCTTTAGCCGGAATCAAAAACAAAGCTTGTCGATCGCCAGATTGAGCAACCGCTTCGGGTGTCGTAATGATGATATCCTGTTGCAAATAGACATCCATGTTTTCCGGTCGACGAAGTTTCCAAACGTAATAGTCCGAAGTCTGATGGATCCGGGCCAGTTCTTTCGCCTTTGTGCAAAGCTCTCTGTAGCCTATTTCCCCATTGATCTTGGGAATATCCCAACTTCCTATGAATGCCGCAACAAACAACCCATACACCAAAGTCCGGATAGCCAATAAGGTCTGTTCCTTTTTATACAATATATATAAGGCCAGTATTCCCGTCAGGCTTAATAGTCCCGCCGCAACATAAAAAAGTGGTTGGATGGCAAAAGCCATCGTCTCCATCCGAGATACAACCATATAAGCCGGGAAAGCCAAAACAAAAATGGATGCCGGCAAGGCAAGAGACAACATAACCCAACGATTCCTACTGACTTCCGGAAGAAACATCAATGCCAAATAAACAATGAAAGGAAACATGGGCAACATATAAACATCCACTTTGGAGCTGATTGAGGATAGCAGGACGAATGTCGTACCAATAATAGTCAAGAAAAACTTTTGAAGCTCGGTGTATTTCGGTTTTTTCAAAGCCGAGATAATAAGCACACTGGCCAACAGGAACGACCAAGGAAGCATGGCATACCAAATAGTCAGACAATAATGGTAAAATGGCCCGTCATGACGAAATGAATTTACGGCACGGTCTATAGTCTGATGAAAAAGCATATTATGCATATACTCTTGTCCTCCTTCCGCATAAGCGGCACCAAACCACCCTGCACAACAGAGCAAGAGGATAGTCCAGGTTTTCCATCCCCAATATTTTCCTATCGTGCGAAATCTTTTGGTCAGAAGCAAAAAAACGAAAGTACTGAGCAACGGCACCAAGAAACCGATAGGACCTTTGGTAAATAATGCCAAGAAAATGAATAGCGGAAAAAGAACCGCATTAACCTGCTTATTCCCTTCACTTTTAAGCATCCGGTAAAAGATATATAAAGCGAGGGTAATGAACATACACATCAGCATATCCATACGTAGAATCAGTATCAATGCCAAAAATAGCCCACAACTCATCATCATCAACACTCCGGTGGTTCGGTAAGAATCAGCAAGTTCTTTGGCACACCAGCGGTCCATGATGCATGTGATGATTCCGGCCGGGATAAAAGAGAATAACGAAATGAACCACATATAATGTTCGCCAAACAACCATTTACCCAGCATGATAATCCAAAAGTACAATGGAGGCTTGTCGGCATAGAACACGCCGTGATTGGTAAAGGCAAAAAATGTTCCTTCCCGCATGGCTTCATCGGCAATACTTAAGTAACGCAATTCATTTCCCACGGTATAATCTCGCAAAGACAACAATGGGAGTAATGTTAAAAATAAGAATAAAAAAATCCACTTATATTTCATGCTCTCTTTTTTATTTATGTGCTTCTCATTCGTCTTTTAAACTGTTCCGGATGCTGTCCCTATCCGGCAGATATAATCCACCTGAGGTTTTCTTCACCTTAGAAGAAACAGCATAAGCATCGTGGCAAAAAATCATTCGATAATTACCCTGGACTGCAAGTTCCAGCAAATGAACCTTCTCGTCATAAGAGGCTATCGGATATACGTCATAGGCCGATATCCATTCTAAAGAGACACTTGCCAATAAAGGAATAACATCTCCGGCAAAAAGGATTGACTCCTCCCCTCCCTGTATCAAAGGGACAATCTGCCCGGATGTATGTCCATCTGCCAACAAAAGGGAAATGTTCGGGCAAAGCACTTGCGGATCCGTGACCAGGCAAAGCTTGCCGGATTGTTCCACCAGATCCATATCTTCCGAAAAAAACGAACCCTTTTCCAAAGGATGTGGCCGACGAAATGCATGCCATTGTTTTTCACTCACCCAATAAGTAGCGTTAGGGAAAGCAAGTTGTAGCTTATTTTCTTCTTCCAACGTACAATAACCGCAGTGATCAAAGTGCAAATGTGTCAAAATCACATCAGTTATCTCGTCTGGCGAAATATGGCGTAAACGCAATTCCTCCTTCAAATCCTTTAATCCGAAAAAGCGATAATAACTTAATGATTTCAGATGTTTATAACCAGCCCCGGTATCAATTAACAGGCAACGGTCGGCTGTTTGAACCAGTAAAGAGCGCATCGCCAAAACACAGCCATTCATTTCATCGGAGGGATACTTCCGACTCCAGGCTGTCTTCGGAATAGCGCCAAACATCGCTCCTCCATCTGCATAAAAATATCCGGTATCTATAATTTCAATCTTAACCTCCATCATCTATCCGTTTTTTAGAAGTAGTTTTTAATTCATTCCAAATTTCTAAGAAGCTGTTTTGAATTTATCCAGTTTTTCAAATAAATTCAAAAGCAGCTTCTAAAAAACGGCTCCTTTGATTGATACAAATATAGTAGATAAAATGAATATACGTAACATTATACCGGAGAAAAGAATGAAATCTATCTGAAGATGTTTTGTTCCGCCACAAAAAAACGGCTCCAACCGTTGTCAGAGCCGTAAAACCTCAATTTTAGTTTTTTTTGTAAGCTGTGAGAATTATGAAATTATTTATTGCCTAATATGGCCATTGTATCAGAAGCAATCATAAACTCTTCGTCTGTCGGAACAACCATAATAGTTACCTTGCTGTCCGGTAGGCTGATGATAGCTTCTTCGCCACGCAAACCGCGATTTTTCTCCACATCAATCTTCATACCCATATATTCCATATCTTGGCAGACAACACGACGGGTCTCCCATTGATTTTCGCCAACACCACCTGTCCAAACCAGAATATCGCATCCGTTCATGGCAGCAGCGTATGCACCGATATATTTCTTAATGCGGTAATTGTACACATCTAATGTCATGATTGCTCTTTCATCACCCTTTTCTACGGCAGCTTCCAAATCACGCATATCGGATGAACCGCCAACCAATCCGGCTACACCACTCTTTTTGTTGAACAGATCTGACAATCCATGCGCATCTAAATGTTCTTTCTCCATGATAAAAGGAATAGCCCCCGGATCGACATCACCACAACGGGTACCCATCAGCAACCCTTCTGTCGGAGTCAGTCCCATACTTGTATCTATGCACTTACCATTCATGATAGCAGCAATCGAACCGCCATTTCCCACATGGGCCGTAATAATTTTCTGGTCTTCATATTTCACGCCTAAAATTTCACACGCACGCTTAGATACATAACGATGACTCGTGCCATGAAAACCGTAACGGCGGATACCATATTTCTTGTATAAATCGTACGGAAGTCCATACATATAAGCCTTGGTCGGCATAGTCTGATGAAATGCTGTATCAAACACACCGACTTGAGGAATACCCGGTATCAAAGCTTCCATAGCCGCTATACCTTTCAAGTTTGCCGGATTATGCAACGGGGCCAATTCCGAACATTCTACAACCTGCTCCAATACCTCTTTCGTCAGCAAGACACTGGATGCAAATTTTTCACCACCGTGTACCACACGATGTCCTACGGCATCGATTTCTTTATAATCATTGATACAACCATAAGTCGCATCGGTCAATACACTCAAAATAAATTGAATGCCGGCCTGATGCTCCGGTATATCTTTTTCTAATATAACCTTTTTACCGTCTTTGTCTGTCAATTTAAGGAATGCTCCAGGCAAACCAATTTTTTCGATTCCACCTTGAGCCATCACCTTGCCCGATGTCATATCGAACAATTTGTACTTGATGGAACTACTGCCGCAATTTAATACTAATACCTTCATAATTTGTGTGTTTTGTATGGGTTATACTTATTTTGCTGCTTTCAATGCGATAGACTGATTACAAGCAATCGCAACCATTTTATAAACATCTTCTACGGAGCAGCCACGAGACAAATCATTAACCGGAGCAGCCATTCCTTGCAGAATCGGACCGATAGCTTCTGCACCCCCCAAACGCTGAACCAATTTGTAAGCGATATTACCTACTTCCAATGTCGGGAATACCAATACATTTGCTTTACCAGCTATTTCGCTTCCCGGAGCTTTTTGGCAAGCGACTTTCTCTACTAAAGCTGCATCCGCCTGCAATTCACCATCAATCTTTAAATTCGGATCCATTTCTTTAGCTAAACGAGTAGCCTCAACTACTTTGTCTACCATTTCGTGAGACGCGCTTCCTTTAGTGGAGAAACTCAACATGGCAACCCTCGGTTCTTCAATTCCGGCAATGACCCGTGCTGTCTGAGCTGTTTCCAAAGCAATGCTTGCCAATTCCTGTGCGTTCGGATTAGGCATTACAGCACAGTCTGCAAAGACAAACAATCCGTTCTCTCCGTACTGAGGAGTTTGGGTAAACATCAAGAACGCTCCAGATACGCAACTCATTCCCGGAGCCGTTTTTATGATCTGCAAAGCCGGACGCAATACATTTCCGGTTGTATTCAATGCTCCGGCGATTTCACCGTCAGCATCACCGGCCTTAATCATCAGGCAACCTAAATATAAGGGGTCTTCAACCAAAACAGCAGCTTTCTCCGGTGTCATTCCCTTTTTTTGACGTAATTGGAACAACAGATCCGCATATACCGCTTTCTTTTCATGATTCTTCGGGTCTACAATTTTAGCTTCCTGAATGTGAGCCAGCTCAAAATCAGCAGCGAGTTTGTTTATCTCTGCCGGATTCCCAATCAGAATAATATCTGCAACTCCATCTGCTAACAGACGGTCTGCTGCTTTCAGTGTTCTTTCTTCAGTTCCTTCGGGAAGAACGATGCGCTGCTTATCAGCTTTAGCGTGCGCAATAATTCTTTGCATTAAGTCCATAGTGGAAGATTATATAGTTTTTATGATTATTGATTATCTCCTTCACGTTA
>DWYO01000313.1 GCA_019118725.1 Candidatus Parabacteroides intestinavium
TGTGCTCCAGCAAACCATTTTTCAACCGTGATTCACTATACTTCTTCGGCAAATCAAGAAAATCAACAAATAAAGTGTCCTTAAACATGACCGAAGCATCAGGATATGCTTTAAGCAACCCTTTTGACATATTTTCTTTGCTGCCCAATAAGGATGTGAATGTCTGATTGGAGATGCAACGCTGCATTTCTTTATAAGAAAGATGCTCCTTATTGGCATAGAGGATATAAAATAGACGTTCCTCATTGCTTTTGCATCTGCAAAGTATCTCTATGTGATTAGACAATGTGGTCAATCCCAATATTTTAGGTATCTGACCATTCCCCGGCTGGACAATTTGTGCAGTTTCTGGCTGCACCATTATTGCATCTTCTGATGAAGGTTCGGAATGAGATACTTCAATTTGTGCAGACGGCATCTGCACAAATTCTCTATTCAGATATTTTTCTACAGTCATAGCAAATGTCTCCGATGAATACTCCTCGTAAAACATCACCATATTATAAATACTCCTTCTGCTATATCCTTTAATATCAGGTCGCTGTGACCGAATATATTCCGATAGTTGCGTTACGACCTTGCTTCCCCATTCTTCGCTTTTCAGTTTGGCAGACACATAACCTCCCACATGCCATGCAGTAAGCAGCAATTCCTCATTAACAGCTTTAGAAGCACGACTCTTATGTCGGAGAATAATGTCTATGACTTCACCGAACTGTTGTTCGACTGATATGGCTATCTTATTTTTTTCCATACACTCAATCCTCATTTATGTTCGCCAGTAATTTTTCAAGTTCAGCCACAGCGGAATTTATCCTTTGGTTTTTCTCTTTTATATCGGCCATCAGTTCAGAAAGTGAACGATCATCAGCGTCCCCGCCTTGTTTTATCCATGTGATGTCAAGGCTTGTTTTGTCGCGGGCAAAAATGTCCTCTACCGGATATTTTCGCCATCGTCCTTGCGGATTATTTTCCGCATTGTAGGTTTCTGTCCGGTTATTATAGCAAGAAACAAAATCATCCAGATGATGGCGTTCGAGTTTGTTGGTGGCAAGAGTATGCTTGACATCTGTACGATAATCGTAGAACCATATTTCTTTTGTCGGCTGCCCTTTCGTAAAGAACAAAGCATTAGCTTTCACGCCTTGGGCATAAAATATACCTGTAGGCAAGCGTAAAATAGTGTGTAGATTAAAATCCGTCAGCAGCTTCTTTCGTATCGTTTCACCGGCACCTCCTTCAAAAAGGACATTATCCGGCAATACCACGGCTGCACGGCCTCCTGTCTTAAGCATCAGCATGATATGCTGTAGGAAGTTCAACTGATTGTTCTTTGTCTCTACATAGAAATCCGGTCGGTTGATATCAACAGAACCTGCCGGACGTGTTCCGAACGGAGGATTTGCGAGTATCACATCTACAAGCGTTGACGGCTCTTTCTCCAACGAATCTTCACAGACAATCGGACTCCGTTCTGTGCCTACACCATGCAAATAAAGATTCATAGAAGCAAGCGTTACCACCAATGGAGTATTGTCTACACCATGTAAAGCTTTGTTGCGCAGGAAATCCCGTTTTTCCTTACTTGCTGACTGGCCTTTCATATAATCGTAAGCTGTCAACAGGAAACCACCTGTTCCACAAGCCGGGTCGCAAACCGTTTCTCCTATTTGCGGGTCTATGCAATCCACCATTGCTTTGATAAGCGGACGGGGAGTAAAGTATTGCCCCGCACCGCTTTTCTTGTCTTGTCCGTTCTTCTCGAGGATGCTTTCGTAGATAGCGCCTTTCACATCACCGTCCATGATGAGCCATTGTTCTTCATCAATCATGGTAATGACCTTTTTCAGGTAAACGGGCTTGTCTATCTTGTTTTGCGCCTTTGTATAAATAGTGCCAATCAGATTCTCTTGTTCGCTAAGCAGTTTAAGTGTTTCCTCATACTGCCTGACCAAATCCAGGCCGTCAAGAGATATTAAATCCGCCCACCGATAGCCGTCCGGAATTGCGGATTCTTCTCCAAACATTTCTACATTCTCGGCATCCATCTTCAAAAACAGAAGATAGGTAAGCTGCGTTATGTAATCGGTAAATCCAATCCCTTGCCCGGCAAGAGTGGTTGCCAGATTCCATACCTTTTTGGTGAGTGATTGCTCTGTTGTATTATTTGTTGCCATTATTATGCTGCTTTTCTTAAAACTACAAATGTATAAAGGGAATGGAGCGCATCGTTTGCTTTCTGCATATTGCCGAACGCCCGTATCATTTGTGCCGCATGGGTCGCATCGTCCTCACGGATATCCTTCACAGTACAAGCACCATTGGAGGCTATGTAATCCACTATGCGGCTTATCACATCGCGCTGTTTGTCGGTTATTTCGCGCTGGTTCTGTCCTAACCATAAATTGAAATACTGTTTAGAGGTAGTGACTACACTATCCAACCGTTCGATTTGTCGGAAAGCATAACGCACAAGCTGAATAATATTTGTAAGTGCATCGCTTTCTTCTTTAGTCACGGAGCGTCGCACACTGTTTGGATTCAAAATGGCGTATGAATTCCAAAGTTGTTTGGAAGTGAAGTGATTGTTTGCCATTTTGAGCTTGTTCTCCAAATCTTTTAACATTGAATAAGTAATCGGCTCGCCTTCATTATTGTAAATAATTCGCAATGCTTCTATTTCGTCTGTGTGTTCTCTGCAAAACTCCTCGAAAGCCTCGGTTGTATTTTGTGCTTCCTCGATGGAAAATCCTTTAGAGATAAGCGTATCTTCTCCCGGCATCAACGTATTGACAAACCCTGCGGCAAGAATAAGCAAGTATCGTCTTGCATCTGCATGATTGGCCAGTGGGGCAACCAATCCTTTCCGCTCGTTATTTGGCTCGTTTATATTGATAAATGGCGGGAGCGAGTTATTATCAAGGGCATCATAAATTCTAGAAGCTAGTTCCTTCATGCCATCATGAGCCAAACGGGCAAACTCATTCCTCTGCGAATTATCCGCCTTGTTATATATTCGGGAAAGCGTTGCTGCAAGACGTTGCAAATAGTCATCGGGGAGATAGCCATGACTGATGCGTTCCAATAATTCTTTAAGGGTAATTGTCTTGGTTGTCGCTCCGTCTGCTGCCGTCGGTATTGTCTTCTCGTGTTCGGTTACACCTACAGCATCGACCAAATAGAAGCAATCTTTACTGAATGCGTTCGGGGTGACATTGCGCAGCTGCTCGTCTCCAATAGTACGCACGCCGCGACCTTTCATCTGTATATAAAGGGGCAACGATTCCACATCGCGCATAAACATCACAACTTCCAACGGTTTTATGTCCGTCCCTGTTGCAACCAATGTGCAGGTCACTGCAATACGAAAATCCTTGTCATTGCGGAACTGGCGTATCAATTCGTTGCTGTCGCCTGATGAATATGTGATTTTTTGTACAAAGCGGTTATCTGTACGCCCAAATACCTCTTTTGCTATCTGCACGATATTGATAGCGTGAGTTTCGTTGAGGGCAAAGATCAATGTCTTCGGCAGATAATCAAAGTTGGCTTCTCTTTGCGGGTCATTAAACAGCTCAGTATAAACCACATCGCGATAGGTAGATAAGACAAGTTTGATTTGTGCCGGATTGATGACACTTCGATTCAGTTCCTTGCTGGTATAAGTTTTAGTCTCCTTGTTGAAGATGGTTTTTATATCTCCTGTATAGCGTGTTTCTTCTTTTACCTTTTCCCCCTTCAATATGGCACCGCCATTCTCCGTTACCTGTGTTCTGATTCTATATACACGACAGTCAACATTTACACCGTCAACAATACTTTTTTCGAGAGTATAGTTGACTATGCGGTTATTGTTGAAAAATGCCATAGTCTCCGGCACAGGGGTGGCTGTCAATCCAACGAGCCTTGCCGTATCAAAATACTCCAACACTTTCCGCCAGTTTCCATAGATGGAGCGATGGCATTCGTCAATGATAATCAAATCAAAATAATCATGCGGCAGGTTTGGATTAGGCGGCAAAATGATTTCTTCTGCCGGTTCATTACCTTCATCTTCGTCATCATCGTTGATAGTATCTCCTTTTAAAAAAGAAAAGAGGCGCTGAATCGTCGAAATAATCACATTACTGTCTGATGGTATGGATGAAGAACGAAGCCTGTTCACCGTAAATATGGTATTGAACGCATCCCCGTTTTCAGTCAATCGAAAAGTCCCGAACTCTCCTTCCGCTTGTTTGCCAAGATTATTCCTGTCCACCAGGAACAGTATCCTTCTCATGGGAGTATAGGACAGCAACCGATATGCAGCAAGACAAGCTGTATATGTTTTGCCTGCGCCGGTTGCCAAAACCATCAAGGCTCGGTTTTGCCCTATACGAAAACTTTTTTCCAACTCGGTTACAGCCTCATACTGGCAATCTCGCAATCCCTTTTTCTGCAAAGTAGGAAGTCCGGCAAAATAATCACTTATTCCTAACTGCTTGACCAAATCATAGGGAGTTGGGATAGTCATTATTTGTTTGAAGCTTTGCTCCTGCTTGCGGAAATCACAGAAATACAGTTCTTTCCCATTGGAGGTAAAAATAAAAGGCAATGGATTCTGATATGTCTGATAAATTGGAGGAACGCTTTTGGCATATAATGCCGCCTGATCACATACCTTATCGGAAAGTGCATCTATATCTTCTCTTTTTGCTTCAAGCACACCAACGGCCTTGCCATTAATGAAAAGGAAATAATCTGCTTCAAGATTACCCTTCAGCAATCCTTCCCTTATAGCGACAGCCGTACAGGTTGGTTCATAGTCTTCCCTATTGATTACTTTCCAACCCGCCTCGGCAAACCACTGATCTATTTTTTGCCTCGCTTTTTCTTCCGGTGTCATAGTTGTTCCTATATTTCTGCATTATCAGAAGTTCTACACTAAAAAGTAATACATGCCCCAAAAACATCATTCTCGTTCATTCTTGTCTGTCATCTGATCTTTTTGCAATCTGTTGCAGTGTCTCCAAGTTAGACTGGATTCTGTTGCAAGCATAGACATTGACCATACTGAAACTCTCATTCAGTTTTTTTAACCAACCACATCTGAAAAATGCCTTTGTCCGACAAGACTGCCTTTATCTTATTTAGTTTCATTCTTAGATGCCATTTTATTGCGCAAATATAGCGAATTATATCCGATAATCCGGATTGTTTTTTGGGGACTTTTGTATCTTAAATGCAAAGTGCCAAGTGGAAAATTCACCTACCCACCTCTTTATTCTTCATTGCACCCAGCCCGTTTTCGCTTCCTCCACACCTCCGCCCGATGGAACTTTGATCTGATGTGGTTGTATGTACAACTCGATAAGCACGTTGATGCCCTCCTGGACTATGCCTATATTGGAGTCCGTATCAGCGGAAGTCCCGCTATCGGATGCTTCCATACATATAGCCATCGGTAGAAAAGGCTTTATCCGTCTGTTCAAATGGATTGTCCGGGGGGACAACGAAAAATTTTCGGGTGACGCAATGACGAAGTCAGGGAAAAGACCGGAAACAGATACAGCTTCTTACTCTATCCCGATAAATTTATGCGTCTGGAGGCTGAGGCGCCAATGCGGATGCGCCAATATATATTTTACGACTTCTGCCGTATTCTTACAAGAACAAGGCTGGAGGAAATAGTGTTTGGCTGGCAATGCCCTGAACGACTCGACCTCCTGTCCGGTAAAAACAATCTTTATCTCATCTATGCGGTCCAATTGCAAAGGAGCCCCTTTCGGCGAACAAGTTATCCAATCAATAGCATCCGGAACGGCATGCGTCCCGTTGGTTTCTATACAGACATATTTCCCGATTGCATGAAAACGCCGGATCAAATCCTCATCAATCCAGAGGGAAGGTTCTCCTCCGGTCAGGACAACCATCTTAGCCGGACACGCTTCCGCCTGACGTAGTATTTCATCATCACTCATCCATGTTCCGCTCTCATGTTGCGTATCGCAAAAGTCACATTTTAAATTACATCCGGAAAAACGGATAAACAGCGCCGGCGTTCCGGTATGGAATCCTTCCCCTTGAAGACTATAAAATATCTCATTAATCTTTCTCATAAACGGCTGTATTATTTTCAGATTCCTGCACTTCCACTTTGAAACAATTCGGGACACGCTCGCACACCCAGCGTGCTATATTTTCAGCGGTCGGATTAAACGGGAGAACCTCATTCAGATTCCGGTGATCCAATTCCTCTTTGATCAACTTCTTAATCACGCTGAAATCGATGACCATTCCATTTTCATCCAGTTCCTTCGAGCGGCAATGAATGGTAATAATCCAGTTGTGACCATGCAGATTACTACATTTACTAAGGTAAGACAACGACAGCTGATGAGCTGCCGATATTTCCAATCTTTTGATAACCGTATACATACTTATTCTTCCTGTTTATAATAAAATGATTAACCTGCGTCTAATGTCACCTCAACGCTTGCGGCTGCAAAGATACGTTGATTTGCGGATTTGCCTATAAAAACAAGCAGGAATATTCCGATGCAACCGCCAAGTTGCAGAACAGGAACACGTGTAAGGAACAGGAAAGAAAACCAAATTAGTTATATTGTTTATCGGATATGTTTATTATCTTTACGTTCAAATTAAAACTATTAGAATTTCACCCAACGTATGAACGACATACACACAGAAACATCCAAACTGCAAATCGAGGAGAACCAGTGGATAACCAAAATACAACAGAATTGGGAGGCGCTGAGATGACATTTCAAGTTGAAAAATTCACAAGTGGAGAGTTACTGCCTAAAGGTTATACCGAATGGCGTAAAAACATCATTGAGCTTATAGAAAAAGCGAAGTATCAAACCTCCTTACGAGTCAATGCCGACCTGCTTTCGTTGTATTGGCGCATAGGATGCGACATCCTTGAAAAGCAGAAGCGCGAAGGATGGGGAGCGCAAGTGGTCAACCAATTATCACGGGATTTAATGCAACGCTTTCCTGATGACAGAGGATATTCCACACGCAACTTACGAGAAATGAAACGATTTGCAGAGTCCTATCCTGATTTTCCATTTGTGCAAGTGTCACTTGCCAAATTACAAGGGAAAACAATTTGGCAAGCGGCACTTGCCAAATTAAAATCCCATGACGGATTCATTCAACACAACCTCTCGGCATCGCTCAGTACGAAACGGAGAAACTCTTTGCTGATGTGGCATCAGCCTTGCCGCAAATTGATGAAATCGAAAACGAGTTGGAGAAGGACGAGGTATGACAAAGTTAAATGATTAACCTGCGTCTAATGTCACCTCAACGCTTGCGGCTGCAAAGATACGTTGATTTGCGGATTTGCCTATAAAAACGAGCAGGAATATTCCGGCAAAAATGTATCTGCCAGCATTACGCATTCAGCGGAAAAAACTATAATTTTGCAGCACAAAACAAAATATTATATGAACATAAAAACATTGATCAAAGGGCATCCGCAGATTTCGGAAGGGACGGCTTATGCCATTCTGTTCACAATAGGCACCTGCCATTTGTTGAACGACATGATACAATCCGTCATTCCGGCACTCTACCCACTTTTAAAAGACAGCTTCGGATTCTCTTTCGCCCAGATAGGCATCATCACATTAATATTCCAACTCACTTCCTCTATTTTTCAACCCTTCGTAGGGCTTTATGCCGACCGCCATCCGCAGCCCTATTCCCTGTCGTTAGGGATGTGCTTTACGCTGGTCGGCTTGTTGGCACTCGCATTTGCCTTCAATTTTCTGCTCATTCTCTTAGCGGTAGCTTTGATAGGCTGCGGCTCTTCGGTATTCCATCCGGAAGCCTCGCGTGTAGCCCAGATGGCATCCGGCGGCAGGAAAAGCCTGGCTCAGTCTATCTTCCAAGTCGGAGGAAACGGAGGGAGTGCAATCGGCCCGTTGCTGGCCGCCCTGATTGTGATTCCTTACGGGCAACATGCCGTAGGATGGTTTGCCCTGGCAGCCCTGCTGGCCTCTCTCCTATTGGCACGTGTAGGTTATTGGTACAGTCTGATGCTCAATGACCTCAAGGCTCACCACCGCAAAAGAATCTTCGCACCTTGCAATCTGCCCGGCAAAACCGTACGGATGGCTTTAGGCATACTGGTATTGATGATATTCTCAAAATACTTCTTCAATGCCTGCATGACCAGTTATTTTACCTTCTTCCTGATTGATAAATTCGGTCTGACCGTACAACAATCGCAATTCTGTCTTTTCGCCTACCTGGCGGCTTTTGCGGCCGGGACCCTCTTAGGAGGCTTCTTAGGCGATCGGTACGGACGGAAATATGTCATACTCTTTTCTATTCTCGGAGCAGCCCCTTTCACGCTTGTGATGCCCTACCTCAACCTGTTTTGGACTCTCGTAACTTCTGTAATTACAGGGCTGGTAATCGCATCCGCCTTTTCAGCCATTGTTGTATATGCCACCGACTTGAAACCCGATAAAGTGGGAATGATTGCCGGAATCTTCTTCGGATTGATGTTTGGCCTGGGAGGTATCGGGTCGGCATTCTTCGGATGGCTGGCCGACCAGACAAGCATTAACTTTATTTTCCAGGTCAGCACATGGCTGCCCTTATTAGGCGTTGTCGCCCTGTTCTTACCGGATATCCGGCCACAAAAAATCAAAGAATGAAAAACATCAAAAAAATGAAAAACAGAATCCAAATACAGCATTATTTATCGCCATGCGGAGAGTTGCTTCTCGGCTCTTTGGGCGAAAAACTTTGTCTCTGTAACTGGACAAAGGAAAAACATCCGGGACGTGTGGACAAACGTCTGCAAACCCTTCTAAAAGCCGAATACGAGGAACGGGGATCGGATATCACCCAGGAAGCTGCCCGCCAGCTGGATGAATATTTCCGCCACAAACGGCAACAATTCACCCTACCCCTCCTATTTGCCGGAACAGAATTTCAGCAATCCGTCTGGCAGCAATTACTGGAAATCCCTTACGGACAAACTATTTCCTATGGTGAAATGGCCCAACGGCTGGGCATGCCGAAAGCGGTACGGGCTGTGGCCAATGCCAACGGAGCCAATGCCATCTCCCTCTTTGCCCCTTGCCACCGGGTCATCGGGAGCGACGGCTCCCTCACCGGATTTGGCGGAGGCATTGACGCAAAACGTTTTTTGCTGGAACTGGAAAGCGGTAAATAAAAAGGTAAACCTTGTTAAACTTATAAAACACCATCTTTCTTATTTCTTCACCCCCATCCAGGTCCATTTATGCCAGATTGACTCCAACGGTCCTTGCTTATGTCCGGACAGCCACCATTTGCAAAATGCTATTTGCAACAGGAATGTAAAGAACCCGATCAGCAGACTGACCGTATATCCGCAATAAGGCGCAAGATACAGAGCAAAAGGGAAATAAATGATTGCTCCTATAAGCGATTGCGTAATGTAATTGGTAAGGCTCATCTTCCCATACCAACGAAGAGGACTGGCTACCCGGACAAACCTTTTATGCTGATACAATAATACGAATGAAGAAATCAGAACCAGCGTAAAGGCCAGCTTTTGCCACATATCGAATGCGGTTCCTACGGTCTGCTGTATAAGTTCCGGATTATCCCCTACGATAATCTCTTTCCAGGTATATAAGGGAGCAAAAGCAATAGCCGAGACTATCAGCACCTTGACCCACAGACGAAGATTCCGTTCTGTACTGACAAACAATTGCTTGCGCCCTATGTAAAATCCCAAAAGGAACAATCCTGCAGTTTGCAAGAAACGCCCGGCATTCACCGCCCACAACAAACTGGCTTTCTGCCCTAAAGTGATGTTACACCAAATAAAGTCCAAAAAATCACCTGATTGGGTATGTTTGGCTACTTCAGCGTACATGGCACCTACGTTCAAGTCCGGCAACTGATGCGACGGATTGACCAGACTACTGATATAATGGTACCATTCCACGGGTTGCAAGAGGAACAAAACCGAAGCACACAAAACAGCCTTGTCACTCCAATTGCGGGTCAAAAAGAGAATGATCCCCACGACAGCAAACAGCAGCAATACATCGCCCGCAGGGAAGAACGCGGCATTCAACGTGGCAAAGCCCACCAACAGCACCAAACGCCATAAGAAACGGTACCCGAAATCTTTCCCTATCCTTTTCTGATTGTTCGTCTGAATATAAAATGTAAATCCGAATAAAAGGGCGAAAATGGCATACGCTTTCCCGGCAAAAAGACTGAAAACACCCGTAAATAGACCTTCATCCAGAACACTCAACCAAGCCGGAGAATCGGTCGGATAGACCGGGAATATAAAATGTTCCAAATTATGAACCAAAATAATAGCCATCACAGCAAAGCCTCGCAAAGCATCCACCACCTCTATACGAGGATTTTTAGCAATAGGTTGTTCCATAGCATTTTTTCAATCAAAGTCTGTTTATTTGTCAATTATCCAGCAAATATAAAGTTTTTCAGCCAATTTCTATGAAAGATAAACTATTTTGTAGGAATTTTGATATTCCAGCCAGATGGTTCCAAGAAAAATGGGAAATACCCTTAGAGGAGTATCTGACAAGCATCGATGAAAGTATCAAAGGAACTGTAGCTGTCCCTCAATGGTACATAATAATGGAAGGGAAACAGATAATTGCCGGAGCCGGTGTGATAGAAAACGACTTCCACGACCGCAAAGACCTGACTCCGAATATTTGTGCTTTACATGTGGAACCGGAACGACGTTGCCGTGGCATTGCCGGACATCTGTTGGAGCATATCTGCAAGGATATGGCAGCGAAAGGCATCAGCCTCCTCTACCTCATCACGGAGCACACCTCGTTTTACGAACATTATGGCTGGGAATACCTGTGTATGGTAAAAGGCGATGACGGGGAACAGATGCGGATGTACAAAAATTACTGCGCTGTTCAGGAAATTTGCCATTCCCGGAGTGGTCGGGCTGTTGTTTATCGGCTTGCAACCGATGATTGACGGCGCGGTGTTGGGAAACTTTGTCGGTACGGAGGCATTGGCAAGCATAAATATCTTTGTCCCGATATATACGTTCATGAGTGCGTTGGCTGTCGTTGTGGGCGTGGGTTGCCAGGCGAGTCGGCGGCGTTGTGCTGACCATCGATAAGGAAACCCATCGCAACAAAATGGACCTGTTCTACATCTATCCGGATTGCCACAGCCGTGGACTTGGGTATGCCGTTTGGAAACAGATTGAAAGCATGTATCCCGAAACAAAGGTGTGGGAATTGGTAACGCCTTGTTTCGAGAAACGGAACATCCATTTCTATGTCAACAAATGCGGATTCCACATTGTCGAATACTTCAACGCTCACCACAAGGCCCCGGACTATCCTGACAGCGGATATGAATACCGGGCGGAATGCTTCAGGTTTGAAAAGCAGATGAAGCAATAGCAAACGGGAACAGCGCATAGACTTCGTAGTTGTTCAGGCTGTTCCTGACAGGCGACACGTCTGCATACTCTATCACGGTGACCAGTGGATACTGGTCAACATGCCCAACGTAGACATTGTAGTCGTAGACGGTCTTTGCGTTTAGAATCTTAGGCATACTCATCGTCAATCTTTTGCGAAATATTCAGGTACTCAACTATTAAGATGATTGAATGCCCCGATATTCCCCCGGCGTTTTCCCGACTTTTTTCTTGAACAGCCGGCTGAAATAAGGCAGGTATTGAAACCCTAATTCTTCTGCCACTTGCCCGATACTCTTTGAGGTGTCAAGCAAGCGGTCTTTGGCAATGGCAATAACCGTATCTTGGATGTATTCCTGCGCGGACTTTCCGCACTCTTTCTTTATCAGGTCGCCGAAGTAGTTGGGCGAAAGGCAAAGCTCAGAAGCAAAATACTTGACCGTAGGCAAGCCGGACTGCATTGGCTGACGGGAGTTGAAATAATCGTGCAACAGTTTCTCGAAACGGGTCAGCAGGTCGGTATTGACTTTTTTACGGGTAATGAACTGGCGTTCGTAGAAGCGTGTGCAATAGTCCAGCAGC
>DWYO01000314.1 GCA_019118725.1 Candidatus Parabacteroides intestinavium
TATAAGATTTGAATAATGATTAAACGTAGCGGCAAAGGTAACATAACTATGGGATATTCTCAGCATATTGAAGCAAAAAACTTTTCAACTTGGGGGATTAAAGCCTGTTTCCCATCGTTTAAGATGGTAAAATCGGCTTTTTCTCGTTTGATTTCGTCTGACATTTGACTCTTGATTCGTTTCAAGAGGGCTTCCTGTGAGGTCTTGTCGCGTAGCATAGCCCGTCCGATGCGGATATCTACAGGAGCATACACCATCAAGCTATAATCTACAATATGATTGAATCCCGATTCGAAAAGGATAGCCGACTCAATAGCGCATAAGGATGCCTTTTGCCGGATACACCAGTTCTCGAAATCTTTGTTTACTTCAGGGTGAATAATGTGATTGACCTTTTGCAAAAGAGTCTCGTTCCCGAAAATATAAGAAGCCAAAAGAGGTTTGTCCAGCCCCTGTTCGGTATAAAGCTCCGGTCCCAGCAATTCAATGAGCCCCTTTTTGATGACGGGGGAGCTCTCGGTCAATCGTTTGCTTTCTTCGTCTGCAATATATACGGGTACGCCATAAAGCCTCAGTAGTTCGGCTACTACCGATTTGCCGCTTCCGATACCTCCGGTAATGCCTATTTTCTTCATCGGTTCATATAGTTTGCTTCCAAAATAAATTCAATGGTATTCGGATTGAGGGTATAATTCTTTACCCAATCCGGTTTCTTCGTCAGGTCGATAGTAAATGAGCCGGTCACATTCTCTTCCAGATCTTGGAAAGGAACCTGTATGGCCAATGACTCATTGGTCAAATCCTTGAATTTTGAGATCGGTATGTTACAGAGCACTTCAACACTTTGCGGAAAAGTCCGGAGCTTGTATTTGGCCGGTACTTGGACTACCTCGACCGGAACCTGTAATGTCTTTTCGGTATACTCTTCAATAGGGATAATAACCGAAACGCGTTCGGTGCCTAAGTTAGCTCCGTTGATTTGCTCTAACTCCGTATTTTTGGTTATGCTCTTTTTGGCGTCCTTTATGTCGACAAATGTCGTTTTGACCTTTTGGATAGTGTCTAATACCGATTGGCTGGCATAGACAGTAACCTGCGAAGGGGTGATGATTATGTCGCTGGACACCAAAAATCCGCTTTCGGTGCTGACAGAGCCGTTGAATACGACCGGTACCTCTTTGCTTTTCCGCAGGCCGTAGTTGAGGAGGATCCGTTGAGGCTCAAAGTTATATACCGTTGTGCTGGCCAAGATTTGTTTCTGAATGTCCGTTTCCAAACTGTTCCGGCTGATAATGAAGCGATCTGTATCCATCGGGAGGCTTTCCAGATTGAGGGTTATGGCACGAAACTTCTGGCCGAGTGTGTAATTCAGCAATGCACTGCCTTTGTCCCGGACATGTACCGTTATTTTATCCGGAATTTTAGATTCAAATATAATATTGGCCGGGACATTGTTGTATCTGACCGGAATAGACAAATCCGTTTCATATTCTTGTTGCAAAGCCTGCAACAACCAAAACCCGAAGGAAAGGAGTACGAAGCAGAAAAAAATTAAAGCTTCTTTCCATCGACGCCGATGCAAAAAAGCTTTAATGTCTGTTACAGTCGACTTGAATGTCCGAATAAGTCCATCAAGTCTTACCATATAACTTAATTAAATGATTAAATGCTTACTTTTGTTTTGCATCTTCTGATGAAGCGAAAATGGAGGCTTTGTCTATTTGGATATTTACGCCATTGGCGATTTCGATTACCATATATACATCACCGATTTCCTTAATCTTTCCGTAAATGCCGCCAGCGGTAATGACTTTATCTCCCACTTTTAACGCTTCGCGGGCTTTCTGGATCTCCTTTTGACGCTTTTGTTGCGGGCGGATCATAAAGAAATAAAAGATTGCGACAATGACAATCATCATAATGATACCCGACCATTGTGATTGTCCGGCTGATGCCGTCTGAAGTAAAATGCTTAAATTCATCTTTTTATTATAAATTAGTTACACTTATCCTATCGGTTGGTCCGACGGGACAAATGTAACAATAAATATTAATCTTTCAATAAAAGCTGCTCACTTTTTAATTCATTGACAATTGAATCCAAGATTCCGTTGATGAAAATACCGCTTTTCGGTGTACTGTAATGCTTGGCAATGTCGATGTATTCGTTCAGGGTAACGCTTATCGGAATAGTCGGGAAAGTCATGATCTCTGTCAATGCCACCTGCATGATATATAGGTCGATGCTGGCAATCCGGTCTGCTTCCCAATTCTTGATATGCTTCTCGATGCGCTGGCGGTAATCGCTTCCCTTCAGGATAGCCTGGTGGAACAGCTTGGTGGCAAACAACTTGTCGTCCATATCCTTGAACATGGGCAATAATTCCTGCTTGCTCCCGGCCGCTTCATCGAAACGTTTGATAGTCTTCAGCGTGAAGGTCTCTATGATGGAGATGTCATCATTCCAGTAAATGCTCTTATCTTCCAGATATTCTTCCACGTCATCACTGCAACAGATCAGATTCTTGAAGGTAGAACGCCAGAACTCACGGTCTACGGCATAGCTGTCTTCCGGATTTTTCAGATAGTCGGCATAAATGTCAGAAGCTAAGATGCTGTCTAATACATCTTTGACGAATTCTTCGTCGTTGGCCCATGAAATGCCCTGATCCGATACATACTTCTGCAACATTTCATTTTGTTCCAATTGAGCCACAAAACGGTTGTCGATCAGGCGTGTGTTCGGATTCAGATCTTCTTCCGTAGGCATGAATTTATGCTTGCGGATGTCCAAAGTACGTTTGTGTAAATTGGTGACTTCGACAATAAGGAGTAGGAGATAATAATAAAGGTCATACGATTTTTGAAGGCTGAACATCAATTCCTTATCAGCCAGTTTCAAATCGCCGTTTCCGTTCTGATAGTATGAGTAAACTATCTGCAATACTTTAATACGGATTAAAATTCTGTTAATCATCGTTAGAAAGAACTTCTTGTTTTACTTATTTCAGGGTGCAAAGATAGCAATTCTTTTTGAAGTAAACAGATGTTTCCCTCATAAAAATTCATGCCTATGTTTGCTGGCGAAGATGCCTATCTTTGCGGACAAAGATAACTATCTTTTTCACAAAAGGTAGGCATGAATTTTTAGGGAGAATAGGTGATAGATATAATAATTATATTATCTTTGCGGCAAATATTGCAAGTCTTTGTAAGAAATAGGACTACAATGCATAGGAAAATAATGGTAATGTTAAACTTAAAATTAAATTCACCATGGCAGAAAAGACAAGATATTCAGATGCGGAACTCGAAGAATTTCGGGCTATTATATTGGACAAGTTAGCCGTAGCTAAGCGGGATTATGAAATGCTGAAAGGCGGCGTGACAAATTCGGACGGTAACGATGTGGCAGATACATCTCCCACGTTCAAAGTCCTGGAAGAAGGTGCAACAACACTCTCCAAAGAAGAGGCCGGACGGTTAGCGCAGCGTCAGATGAAGTTTATACAGAATCTGCAAGCCGCGCTGGTTCGTATAGAAAACAAGACATACGGAATCTGCCGGGCAACGGGTAAGCTTATTCCGAAAGAGCGTCTTCGTGCTGTACCGCATGCAACATTAAGTATTGAAGCAAAACAAGGAGGCGTTAAATAAATGAGTTATACTAAAGGGAAAGGAGCAGTGTTAATCATAATGCTGCTCCTTCTTTTCGACCAGCTGTTGAAGATATGGGTGAAGACCCACATGGAGTTGCACGAGAGCATTGAGATCACCCCGTGGTTTTATATCTGCTTTACGGAGAATCCCGGTATGGCATTTGGAATTGAGGTGATCGGGAAGTTGTTCTTGTCGCTATTCCGGATTGTGGCGGTTGTCTTTATCGGCTATTATCTTTGGAAATTGGTGAAGCGCGACTATGCGTTCGGGTTTATCGCGTGTATATCCATGATATTGGCGGGGGCGATGGGCAATATCATTGACTCGATTTTCTATGGCGTAATCTTTGATCATAGTTATGGTCAGGTGGCAACTCTGTTCCCGCCGGACGGAGGTTATGGCACGTGGCTGCATGGTAAGGTGGTGGATATGTTCTATTTCCCTTTGATCGAGACTACTCTTCCGGAGTGGTTACCTATATGGGGAGGACAGGAGTTTGTCTTTTTCCGTCCTATTTTTAACCTGGCCGATTCTTCTATTTGTGTAGGAGTATTCTTGTTACTGTTGTTCTATCGGGATACATTCTCAAAGAGTTTGAATTCTCATGAAAAGTAATTAACTATGCGGAGAAAAGGACTCGTCTGTGGTATAGTAGGAGCGATGGCATGGTTGTCGGCATGTAGTCCGGTTCCGGATGGCATACTTTCTCAAAAAGATATGCAGGCGGTATTGACAGATATGCAGATAGCCGAAGGAATAATCAGTTCGGATAATGAGACCTATAAGGATGACGCCCAGAAACTGGCGTTGTATGAGTCTGTATTCCGTAAACATCATATCACACGTGCCGAGTACGATAGTTCGTTAATGTGGTATGCCCGGAATTTGGATATCTATATGCGTGTATATAATATGGTATCAGATGATATCCGAAATCGGATAGATAATTTGGGTGATGTACAACGCATTGACACGGAAGTAAACAACAATGACTCGGTGGATATATGGCCCCGGCGCCCTTATCTGACATTTACTCCCAAAGCTCCTTTCAACGGAACAACCTTCGACCTGAAACCGAAACAACCCTATCCTCCGGGAAGTTCATTCGTGTTGAGTATGCACATTTGGGGAATTAATCCCTCGATGAAGCATAAACCCGAAATCCGGTTGTGTGTGGAGCAGAACGATACAACAATCGTCATTAACGAACAGATTCGTACAGACGGATATCACGAGATGATGCTGAAAAGCCTTCCGACCAAGCGGGTAAAGCGTGTATACGGGTATATCCGTCTCGATAATAATGATATGAACTATTATAAAATCTATACAGACAGTATCCGTTTGATGCGTTATAATTTCAAATCGGTGGGCTTTAAGAAATCCGACAAGAAATGATTTTCAGAAGATACGTCTTCTGAACTCGCTGCATAGGATAGCCGTAGCGATGGCTACATTTAGCGATTCGGCCGTTTCCCGTCCTTGAGGGTAATTGGGGATGTAAAGTCTTTCATCCGCCAAAGAGGCAATTTCGGGACGCACCCCGTTTCCTTCATTACCCATAATCAGTAAACCGTTTTTAGTCAGAGAGCGTCCGTATAGATTATCTCCGTCAAGGAATGTGCCATACACCGGGACACTATTTCCTTTCCAATGCCGGATATATCCGGCAAGTTCCGTATAATGTACCTTTACGTGCGCCAAAGCTCCCATAGTGGCCTGTACGGTTTTAGGATTAAATACATCTGCCGTGTCCGTGCTGCATACAATATGCTCGATACCGAACCAATCTGCTAATCGTATGATGGTGCCTAAATTTCCGGGATCCTGAATGCCGTCTAAAAGTAAAACCAGATCCTTCCGGGGATCGGCCTCTTCCAGGTTCCACTCCGGATAGTGGAACAGGGCCAACACATCCTGCGGGTTTTTGAGGAAACTTGCTTTGCGGATATCATCCTCTTCTGCAACCAATAGCTCTTCAGCCGGAATGTCCCCTTGCGTTGCCATCCAATTCGGCTTGGCCAATAATAACTTACAGGTGTAAAAAGGGAGCATGTCCGCTACCAGTTTGTTTCCTTCGGCAACGAATATCCGCTCACTTATCCGGTTCTTTTTCAGTTCCAGTGAGCGGATATATTTTATTTTGTTCTTACTAATCATTCCTTTTATTTTTCAATCCGGATACGTGCGTCTACCGCATAGATGCCCCGTTCGGTAGCAATCAGCGGATTTATATCCATTTCTTTAATCTCTTTCGCAAAACGGAGCAGGGTAGAGAGGCGGACAATCAGATCCGCGTAGAGCTGTTCGTCTATTCCTTTCTGACCGCGTGTCCCTTTGATAATCGGATATCCTCTCAACGCGTGAATCATGGAGTAGGTCTCATCGTATGAGAGTGGCGCTAATCCATAGGTGACATCTTTCAGCACTTCAACGAAGATGCCCCCTAAGCCACAGAAGACGATATGCCCGAACTTGTCCTCATACTTGGCGCCGAGGAAGAGTTCATGTCCTTTCAGCATGGGTTGTACCATGATACCTTTGACTTCAGGGATACGCATCATCCGTTCGTATTCGAACAATAGATGCTCGTCGCATTGGATATTCAAGGCCACACCTCCGATATCACTCTTGTGCAAAGGACCTACAACTTTTGCTACAACCGGATATTTTACTCTCCGCGCGAAAGCCAATAATTCCTCTTTGTCGGCCGATACAAATTCCTCGACCAGCGGGATATTAGCCGCCTTCAACAAGAGACGGGTGTCTTCCGGATTCAGATAGCCGTCAGCCGGAAGACGGTCGATGATACGCCTTACCTCCGGTACGTCTACTCCATAAAGCTGGATATCGGTACTAGCCGGCTTAGGCGTATTGATAACCCGGGCCAAAGCGGTACCTAAGGTCACTTCATCCGAGAAATTGACGTGCCCTTTCTTGATAAAACTTTGCACTTCAGGTCCGGCCGTTACGATAGAGGGCAGCACCGGAAATATCGGTTTGGTACACTCCTCCATTTTCTTATGCAAAACTTCGTAAGCGTCATAAAGCTTGACCAATCCGGGGCTTCCGAAGATGACCATCATCAGGTCTATGTTTTCAAAACGGTTTTCGCAATAATCAATTGCCGTAGCTAAATGTTCCGGTGTCCCGGTTCCGATGATATCTATCGGATTCCCGACCGCAGCACCGGGATATAGTTTGCTTTTCAGCTCTTCCGCGATAGGACCGTTCAGATCCGGCACGTTCAATCGTCCTTTGGCAAGGGCATCCGCCAGCATGACCGCAGGACCTCCGGCATGGGTGACGATAGCACAGTTCTTTCCTTTGACCTCTTTTAGGGTGAAGATGCTGGCTACGGTGGTCAGCTCTTCCCGGCTGAAGCAACGTACGATTCCTGCTTTACGGAACAACGCTTCTACGGCTGAATCCGAGCTGGCTATCGCTCCGGTATGTGAAGAGGCGGCCCGTTTGCCCGATTCCGTGCTTCCTGCCTTGATGGCTGTGATGCGACACCCTTTACGGATCAAGGATGAGGCGTGATGCAGGAGCTTATCCGGGTCTTTTATCTGTTCGATATAAAGCATTTTGATTTTGGAGTCGGTAGACGGATTGAATGTCCGGTCCATGTATTCCAGAATGTCCTCAACCCCCAATTGCTTGGAGTTTCCGACAGACCATACCGAGGCAAATCGCAGGCCTTTCATTAAGGCCGATTCGATAATGAACAGAGCCGTACCGCCCGAGCTGGATATGAAATCCACGCCTTTCTCATGAAATTCGGGGATAGGCTGGGTGAATACGCCATGGTAATGGGTGTTCATCAGACCGATGCAATTGGGTCCGATGAGCGATGCTCCGGCATCGTTGATAACCTTCAGTATTTTATCTTCCAATAGGCCTCCTTCTTTGGTCTCTTCTCCAAATCCGGCCGATATGATGATGAAAGCCTTTACCTGCTTTTGTCGGGCGAGGACTTCGACCACTTCCAGACATGATTTATTGGGAATAGATAAGATGGCCAGTTCCGTATTGGGAATATCCTGTACGGAGTGGTAGCATTTCAGACCTTGTACATCCGTCTCTTTGGCATTCACTACATATAATTCTCCTTTGTAGTTTCCTTCCAATAGATTTCGTACCAGCCGTCCTCCGGGTTTGTGGATATTGTTTGAACCACCTACGACGACAATACTTTTCGGGCATATCAATTCTCGATTAACCATAACGTATTTAGTTTATAAGTTTATAAGTTTATGAGTTTATAAGTTATTGTCTTTATTCCATTTGGTTCAAAAACTAAAAATGTATTTTTGGGTAAAGGTACGGAAATTTTTTAACTTGCGTGATGCAGATAGTCCTGCTTTTTGTACTTTTGCGCCCGAATAAACACTAAGGTATGAATAAGATAGTATTACTGATCGGGCTTTTGCTGGGCCTGACAAGCACGGGATTCGCGCAAAAGAAAAATTTCACTTATAAGTTTTACGGGCAGGTACGCGGAGATTTGTTTTATAATTCGCGGGCAAACGGAGAAATCGTGGACGGATTGTTTCATTTGTACCCGATGGACCATGAATATGATGCGGATGGAAAAGACCTGAACGCGCGGGCGAACGGGAGTTTTTACCTGCTCTATTCGCGTTTGGGAGTCGACTTGACGGGGCCTTCCATCGGTCAGGTAAAGACCTCCGCCAAGCTTGAGACCGATTTCCGGGGAACGGGCACCTCGTTTGCCATCCTTCGTATCCGTCATGCCTATATCAACCTGGCGTGGAAAAAGTCGGCTATCCTTTTCGGACAGACCTGGCATCCCTTTTTCGGGGATATTCATCCGGAGATGTTGAATCTGAGTACCGGGGCTCCTTTCAATGCCTTTAGCCGGGCTCCGCAGATCCGTTATCGCTATACCACTCCGCACTGGCAATTTACCGGTACGGCTTTGTGGCAATTGCAATACCTGTCGCAAGGTCCTGACGGAAAGAGCGAGAGCTATATCAAGAATAGTTGCATTCCGGAGTTTCATGCGGGCGTGGATTACCGGACGGGTGATTTTCAGGTTGGGGCCGGAGCCCAACTTCTCTCGCTGGTACCCCGGACCGAGAATACGGTAGATGATAAGGTCTATAAATTGGACGAACGCATCACTTCGCTCAGCTTTGAGGCACATGTCCAATACAAATTGCCGGATTGGGTCTTTGCGGCTAAGAGTACATTGGGCTCAAACATGACGCATACCTGCATGTTGGGCGGATATGGCGTTACCTCGGTAGATAGCCGTACCGGAGAACAGGAATATACGCCTTTCCGGGTATCGACCACTTGGTTGAATGTGATACATGGCAAGAAATGGAAACAGGGATTGTTCTTGGGCTATCTGAAGAATCTGGGTACGGGCAAAGATATCATCAACCAGTATGGTACCGGACTGGAGGTAGGGCAGATGGTTACGGCCAATGTGCAACTATCCTATAATCTCCCGCATTGGAAGTTCGGAGTGGAATACTCTCCCTCGACCGGCTGGTTCGGGGCGGCGGATAAACGAGGACGTATCGAGGATACGCATACCGTGACCAATCATCGAATCCTCTGGGTAATGCTTTATATGTTCTGAGATAAAAGTTTATGAAAACTATAAAAAGATCGAGTGATCCCGATTGGGGAAAATCACGATTTATGTTCCTTCGGGATGGGACGTGCGTTTTCAGAATAACGCCATAGCTTGTCATCAAAATGGTGTACTTACACCGCTCATTCAGGGAACATTTTCGGATAAGAAAGTAGTTCTTCGAGGCTTTACTTTTCTGAGTTCTGTCGAAATAGTAAGCGATTAATAATATTTAACGCATGAAGGCTTGCTTTTTATACGCGATAGTCGTAGCTTTGGCCTGTAATCGTAATTTATTGGTTTATGGAAAAATTGAATCAGCAAGAAGAAAAGGCAATGCGGAAGATTTGGAATCTCGGTCCGTTTGTCGTTCGGATGCTTCAGAATGAGTATCCGGATCCGAAGCCACCTTATACAACGGTCGCTTCTATCGTAAAGAATCTGGAACGGAAAAAGTATTTGAGAAGCCGTCGTGTCGGAAATGTGTATGAATACTTTGCTGAAGTGCAACCGGATGATTATAAGAAAGCATACATTAAAGACGCTGTTTCCAACTACTTCTCT
>DWYO01000315.1 GCA_019118725.1 Candidatus Parabacteroides intestinavium
ATGAGGCGGCTGCGCACATATCTTATATGTTTAGCGAAGTAGCTGCGATTTATCCTATCACCCCGTCATCTACTATGGCGGAGCATGTAGATGAATGGGCTGCTGCCGGCCGTAAGAACATCTTCGGCGAAACGGTCATGGTACAGGAAATGCAATCAGAAGGTGGTGCTGCCGGAGCTGTTCACGGTTCGTTGCAGGCTGGTGCGTTGACGACTACTTATACGGCTTCTCAAGGTTTGCTCTTGATGATTCCGAATATGTATAAGATTGCAGGTGAGTTGCTGCCTTGTGTATTCCATGTGTCTGCACGTACGTTAGCATCTCATGCTTTGTGTATCTTCGGTGATCACCAGGATGTCATGTCATGCCGCCAGACAGGTTTCGCCATGTTGTGCGAAGGCTCTGTACAAGAGGTGATGGACTTGGCTGGTGTAGCTCATTTGGCTACGTTGAAGTCGCGCGTACCGTTCATCAACTTCTTTGATGGTTTCCGTACATCACACGAAATCCAGAAAATTGAAAAACTGGATAACGAAGATTTAGCTCCGCTGATCGACCAAGAGGCATTGGCTGATTTCCGTGCTCGTGCCTTGAATCCGATGAAGCCGGTAGCTCGTGGTATGGCTGAAAACCCGGATCATTTCTTCCAGCATCGTGAAGCTGCTAACTCGTTCTACGAGAAAGTTCCGGCTATAGTAGAGGAATATATGAATGAAATCTCGAAGATCACCGGACGCAAGCATGGCTTGTTCGATTATTATGGAGCCGAAGATGCAGACCGTGTTATTATCGCTATGGGTTCTGTCACTGAAGCTATCCGTGAGACAATTGATTATCTGATGGCGAAGGGCGAAAAGGTAGGTCTGGTAGCTGTTCACTTGTATCGTCCGTTCTCTGCTAAACATTTCTTGGCAGCTGTGCCTAAGACTGCTAAGCGTATTGCCGTACTTGACCGTACGAAAGAACCGGGTGCTAATGGCGAACCGCTTTACTTGGATGTAAAGGATTGCTTCTATGGCGTAGAGAATGCTCCGCTTATTGTAGGCGGACGTTATGGTTTGGGTTCAAAGGATACAACTCCGGCTCAGATTTTGTCTGTATATGAAAACTTGTCTCTCCCGATGCCGAAAAACCAGTTCTCAATCGGTATTGTAGATGACGTTACTTTCACTTCGCTTCCTAAGAAAGAGGAGATCGCACTGGATTCGGACGGTATGTTCGAAGCTAAGTTCTATGGCTTGGGTGCTGATGGTACAGTAGGTGCCAATAAGAACTCGGTAAAGATTATCGGTGATAACACCAACAAGTATTGCCAGGCATACTTCGCATACGACTCGAAGAAGTCGGGAGGTTTCACTTGCTCGCACTTGCGCTTCGGGGATCATCCGATCCGTTCGACTTATTTGGTGAATACGCCTAACTTCGTGGCGTGTCACGTTCAGGCTTACCTCCACATGTATGATGTGACACGTGGTTTGCGTAAGAACGGTACATTCTTGTTGAATACCATCTGGGAAGGCGAAGAGCTGGCGAAGAACTTGCCGAACAAGGTTAAGAAGTATTTCGCACAAAATAATATTACGGTTTACTATATCAACGCTACTAAGATTGCACAGGAAATAGGTTTAGGCAATCGTACTAACACTATCCTGCAATCAGCATTCTTCCGTATCACGGGCGTTATTCCGGTAGACTTGGCTGTAGAGCAGATGAAGAAATTCATCGTGAAGTCTTACGGTAAGAAGGGTGAAGATGTAGTGAACAAGAATTACGCTGCCGTAGACCGTGGTGGTGAATACCATCAATTGACGGTTGACCCGGCATGGGCTAACCTCGAAGTGGAAGCTCCGGCTGCTAACAATGATCCGGCATTCATCAACGAAGTGGTTCGTCCAATCAATGCGCAGGATGGTGATTTGCTTCCGGTATCTGCTTTCAAGGGTATCGAAGATGGTACTTGGTATCAGGGTACCGCTAAATACGAAAAGCGCGGTGTAGCTGCATTCGTACCGGTTTGGAACAGCGAGAACTGTATCCAGTGTAATCAGTGTGCGTATGTATGTCCTCACGCAGCTATCCGTCCGTTCGTATTGGATGAAGAAGAAAAGAAGAATGCACCGGAATTTGCGACTATCGCGGTGAAGGCTCCGGCTACGATGAAGGGCATGGCGTTCCGTATGCAGGTGGACGTTATGGACTGCTTGGGTTGTGGTAACTGTGCGGATGTATGTCCGGGCTTCAAGGGAAACAAGGCATTGTCTATGGTTCCGTTGGAAGGTCAGTTGGCTGAAGCTGACAATTGGACATATTGCGTAGATAACGTGAAGAGCAAACAGAACTTGGTGGATGTGAAGTCTAACGTGAAGAATTCTCAGTTTGCTACACCATTGTTTGAGTTCTCAGGCGCTTGCTCAGGTTGTGGCGAGACTCCTTATGTGAAGTTGATTTCTCAGCTCTTTGGCGACCGTCAGATGGTGTCGAACGCTACAGGTTGCTCTTCTATCTATTCGGGTTCTGTTCCTTCTACTCCGTACACGACCAACGAAAAGGGTCATGGTCCGGCATGGGCTAACTCGTTGTTCGAGGACTTCTGCGAGTTCGGTTTAGGTATGGAATTGGCTAACGAAAAGATGCGTGCGCGTATTCAGAAGGCGATGGAAGATGCTATCGCTTATGAAGGTACTCCGGCTGAATACAAAGAAGTATTCCAGGCTTGGATTGAGAATCAGAATGACGCTGACAAGACAAAAGAATTGGCAGAGCAGATTATCCCGATGGTTGAGGCTTCGAAGGATAAATGCCCGGCTTGTGCTACAATCGCTGGCTTGTCTCAATTCTTGGTTAAGCGTTCACAATGGATTATCGGTGGTGACGGTGCTTCTTACGATATCGGTTACGGTGGTTTGGATCATGTAATCGCATCTGGTAAGAACGTGAATATCCTTGTATTGGATACTGAAGTTTATTCAAATACGGGTGGTCAGTCTTCTAAGGCAACTCCGCTGGGAGCTATCGCGAAGTTCGCTGCTTCGGGTAAGCGTGTTCGTAAGAAAGACCTTGGTTTGATGGCTACGACTTACGGGTATGTATATGTCGCTCAGATTGCGATGGGCGCAGATCAGGCTCAGACATTGAAGGCGCTTCGCGAGGCAGAAGCATACGACGGTCCTTCTTTGATTATCGCTTATGCTCCTTGTATCAACCACGGTTTGAAGAAGGGTATGGGCAAGTCTCAGGCTGAAGAAAAGGCTGCCGTTGAGTGCGGTTACTGGCACTTGTGGCGTTACAATCCGGCTCTTGAGGCTGAAGGCAAGAATCCGTTCTCTTTGGATAGCAAAGAACCGGATTGGAGCAAGTTCCAGGACTTCTTGAAGGGTGAAGTTCGTTTCGCTTCTGTCATGAAGCAATATCCGACGGAAGCTGCCGAACTCTTCAAAGCTGCTGAAGACAACGCTAAATGGCGTCTGCGTAGCTACAAACGTCTGGCTGCTGAAGACTGGAGCGTAGAGGATTAAAAATAGTCAGGTACCTGACAGCTTATTGATTGTTTTCATAATTGGGGCGGGGCTCATCTTCGGATGGGCTCTGCTTTTTTGTGTTTCAAAACGGCTTCTTGGGGTTGTCTGAAGAATTGATCGGTTTCATAAATATGCAACATTCTCTTTTGACCTCTTGCTAAAAAAAAGAAGATTTGCGAAATTTGCACGTGAAAATGTTAGATTATGCGGATTATGAAAAGAATATTATTTGCGGCTTTATTCCTGTTTGTTATCAATATGGTGCTGTGTGCGGCACGTGATAAAGTGTGTCGTACAGGTTTTTCTTATGAGATCAGCCAAAGTGTGAATTGGGGGTACGGGATGCCGGTTGTTACGGAGATAACTCCTTATTCGGCTGCCGAGCGTGCCGGCCTTCAGCTTTACGATATCATTGAGCAGATTGATGGAATCAGCGTATTGGAGATTTCTCCGGAAGAGATTGATATCCTGTTGAATCCGGCCAACAAGCAGAGTGTCACGTTGGCGGTACGTTCCACCTTTGATTCACAACGTCTGGTGGTGCTTCCTAAAGAGTGCAAATCGGTGAATGCCATTTCGGAGTCGCAATTGGCCCAAGCTTTCAATATGTATAGTCTGGAAACCACGTATGAGCGGGATTTTGTCTGTCCTTTCACGATTACGGTGACGAATGACAGTGTGGATTTCTCTCAGTTCCGGACGTATGCTTTTGCTGATGTGGATCCGGCTAACGAAGAGCTGGAGCATAACATCAACCGCATTATTCGTGCGGAGATGGAGAAGAAAGGCTTTTCGGCTGATGCGGATAATCCCGACCTGCTGATTCAGACGTTCTATTATTTTGATAAGAATCCGGACTATGTCGGGCCGAATCCGATAAAGCTGAAGCAATCCGTTTATCGGTATGACTTTACCCATAGCAAGATGCGCCAGTTGCCTTTCCTGGATATCACCGCATCCGAATCTGAAGCCGCCTATCTGTTGCAATTCGGTATACGCATCATCGATCAGAAATTGCAGAAAGGACGGGTGTTGTGGGAGTGTGAGGCTGATGAGTTGTTGGAAGAGGCATTCCATTTGGAAAAATATGCGCAGATACATGTCCCGCTGATGTGTATGCAATTCCCTTACGTGAAGAACCAGAAGAATATCCGTTTCCATGTCAAAACCTGTGTCTATAACTATACGGGAATTAATTACGACATGGAGCAACTGAACCGGGTCATATCGGTCGATGCCAATTCTCCGGCGTATGCCGCGGGAATCCGTGCTAAAGATGAGATAGAGGATATAGAGGGGCAGAGCCTGGCATATAGCGTTGATGAGTTTACGGCGGCCTACCGGCAGTTTGTCATGAATACGATGAAATTTCGTGATGCAAGCACTCGCTTTACCGATTGTAACGGGTTCAAGCGTTGCATGTATTGGGATACATTCCAATATCCGGAGGTTAATAAGGCCATCCAGAATCCGAATAACCTGACGGCATTTGCTTATCTGTATTATTTTGCCCCGTATATTAATCCTACAAGCAATAATGCGATTACTTTCGACATCAAACGGGGAAAAGAGAGCAAGCGGATGATCATCCGTCCGACCATCCGGACGGGTATTTCGGTAACTATCCATAATTATTGAATATATAAGTTTTTGAGTGTATAAGGTATGTTTTATCCTTCGAATTTCGAACAGAAGACGGGCTTTGACAAGATCCGTCTTTTGATTTCAGATAGATGTTTAAGCCCGTTGGGCAAAGAGCGTGTCGCGGATATGACTTTCCTGACGGATTATAAAATGATCTGTGACAAGCTGGAACAAGTAGACGAGTTTGTCCGGATCCAGCAAGGGGAAGAGGATTTTCCGGCCAATTATTTTTTTGATGTACGTTATTCGCTGAAGAGGATTCGTCCGGAAGGAACTTGGCTGGACGAACGGGAGCTGTTCGACTTGAAGCGTTCGTTGCAGACAATCCATGACATCATCCGCTTTTTCCGGCCTGCCGGGGAGGAGGAAATCAAATACCCGGCGCTGACCGCCTTGGCGGGGGATATCTTGGTGTTTCCTCAGTTAATCGGCAGGATCGATACGATATTGGATAAATTCGGGAAAGTAAAAGATAGTGCCTCTCCGGAATTACAGACTATACGGCGGGAGATTACGGTGACAATGAGTAATATATCCCGTAGCCTGCAATCTATTTTGCGGAGTGCGCAGGGCGAGGGGGTAGTGGATAAGGATGTGACGCCTACGATGCGTGACGGGCGATTGATGATTCCGGTGGCTCCGGCTTTCAAACGTAAGATTAAGGGAATCGTCCATGATGAGTCGGCTACGGGCAAAACCGTCTTTATCGAACCGGAGGTGGTGGTAGAGGCCAATAACCGTATCCGTGAGCTGGAGGGCGAGGAAAAGCGTGAGATTATCCGTATCCTGACAGATTTTACCAACCTGATCCGTCCCGCGGCACCGGATATCCTGCAATCTTATGAGTTCCTGGCAGATATCGACTTTATCCGAGCAAAAGCATTGTTTGCCTTGGAAGTGGGAGGAATCCGCCCGATTGTGGAAGATAAACAACAGGTGGATTGGGCCAGAGCCATACATCCGTTACTTTATCTCTCTTTGAAAAAGCAGCAGAAGGAGGTGGTTCCGCTGGATATCACTTTGACAGACGAGAAACGTCTGCTGATTATATCCGGACCGAATGCCGGAGGCAAGTCGGTGTGTCTGAAAACTGTAGGTCTGTTGCAGTACATGATGCAATGCGGGTTATTGATCCCTATGCATGAACGTTCGCGGATGGGAATTTTTGAGAATCTTTTTATCGATATCGGGGATGAGCAGAGTATCGAAAACGACCTCAGTACCTATTCTTCGCACCTGACGAACATGAAGTTTTTCGTGAAGAATTGTAACGGAAAGACAATTCTGCTGATTGACGAGTTCGGTAGCGGGACAGAACCGCAGATAGGCGGAGCTATAGCCGAGGCGTTGCTGCATAGGTTTAACGAACGGCGCAGTTATGGAGTCATAACGACCCATTATCAGAACCTGAAGCATTTCGCAGAAGAGACGCCCGGTGTGGTGAATGGCGCGATGCTTTATGACCGCCATTTGATGCAGCCCTTGTTTAAGTTGGCTATCGGGAATCCCGGAAGCTCTTTCGCCATCGAGATTGCACGTAAAATCGGATTGCCGGAGGATGTTATTGCCGAAGCTTCCGAAAAGGTCGGGCAGGATTACATCAATATGGATAAATATTTGCAGGATATTGTCCGGGATAAGCGTTATTGGGAAAGCAAACGCCAGAATATCCGCCAGCGTGAAAAAAGACTGGAGGAGGTCATTGCCCGCTATGAGAAAGAACTGAATGAGGTGAATAGCCAGCGTAAGGAGATTGTCAAGGAGGCTAAGGCTGAGGCAGCGCATATACTTTCTGAAACCAATGCCAAAATCGAGAATACGATTCGTGAAATCAGGGAGGCTCAGGCCGAGAAAGAGCGAACCAAGCAGGCTCGGGCTGATTTGCAGGAGTTTAAGGAGCGTATGAGCGATAAGCAGGAGGAGGATGACCGCATCGCACGGAAGATGGCGAAGCTGAAGGAGCGGAACGAACGGAAGAAGCAGAAACAGAAAGCTCCGGTACAGTTTGACCGTGATGTGATAGAAGTGGGTGATCATGTGCGCCTCAAAGGACAGACTACCCCCGGTACTGTTTTGGAGGTGCAGGACAAAGAGGCGGTTGTGGCCTTCGGGATGATTAAAAGTATGGTGAAGCTGGATCGCTTGGAGAAGGTCAGCAAAGGGCAGATCAAAAGGGATATGCAGAAAAACACCTTTATCAGTGAGCAGACTTCCGACCAGATGCACGAGAAGCGTCTCCATTTCAAGCAGGAAATTGATGTACGTGGAATGCGGGGTGATGAAGCTTTGCAGACGGTAACTTATTTTATTGATGATGCGATTCAGGTCGGGGCGCAGCAGGTCCGTATTCTGCATGGGACAGGATCCGGGATTCTTCGTCAGTTGATCCGGGAGTACCTGCGGAGCGTTCCGGGTGTGCGTAGCTTCCATGACGAGCATGTGCAGTTCGGAGGTGCCGGCATAACCGTGGTGGAATTGGAATAAATAGCCGGAATATGGGACAGAAGGAGATGGCAGGACATGGCAGACATCGTCACCGGCCGAATAACCGGAGGCTGGCTGAACAGTATGATTATGTGGGCGAGGCACGGCTGGCTACCACGCTTCGCCTGACCTCCTATACTGCCAGTCACGTCCGTTCGGAAAGCATTCAGCCGGATAAACTTTCCAGTAAAAAACTGTATGCCGATGCGGAAACGCATTGGCTGGAGATTTGCGGACTCTCGGAGGCGGAGGTCATCACGCGGATTGTGAAAGAATTCGGCTTCCATAGTTTGGATGCCAAAGATATTCTGACTCCACAGCATGTCGCCAAAGTGGAAATCGAAAACGACCGTACGTTGATAGTTTTGAATGTCTGCTATTATGATGAGCGGATGGTGTTGCAGAAAGAGCATGTCGGTTTGCTTCTCGCGCGTAATGTCATCCTTTCTTTTGTGGAGAGAAATGATTATAAGCTGTTTGATGGCGTGCATCAAGCTATAGCGAATAATCTGTTGGATATCCGCAATCATAATATCAAACAGCTGTTGCTGCATCTGTTGAATGCGTTGACCTCCTGTTTGTCTGAAGCTGCTTCCATGACCGAAGAATTGTTGGAGGATATAGAGGATTCGTTGCTGGATGTGTCGGGCTCTGCGGAGGATATCGGCATTTCCATTCAGCAACGCCGCCGCGACTCGATTACCATACGCCGAAGCACTTTGCCACTGAAGGAGGAATTATCCAAGCTGATACGTACCTCCGGATATTTTTCTCCGGAGCAGATTCCTTTGTTCAACGATGCAAGCGATCAGGTGCTGTTTGTGTTGCAAACATCGGATATGTGCCGCGAAATTGTGGATTCGCTGATGGATCTTTATTTCTCAAACAACGATTTGCGTCTGAACTCCATCATGAAACGCCTTACAATTGTCTCTACTATTTTCATTCCTTTGACGTTCCTGGCAGGTATATGGGGGATGAATTTTGAGTTCATGCCGGAATTAGACTGGCGCTATGGCTATGCGATGGCATGGCTGGTCATGCTGGTGGCCGCATTCCTTTCCTGGCGGTATCTCCGGCGGAAAGGGTGGGATTGATAGGACTGTTCCACCCCCCCCCTTCGGAGATTCCTGCTTTTTACCAACCGACCGATTGAGGCGTGTTGCTGGGACCGTTGCTCTTCAAGGTGCCTTTCTCGTCGAAATACAATCTATCCATACAGACCACTCTGTCCCAGTTCGGTTTTGTACAAGAGGCATCGGCGTGCCGGTGGTAAATGATATACAGACTTCCGTCCGGAGCTTTTACAATCGAATTGTGTCCGGGCGAGGAGATACCCTGTTTCAAATCGGTTGTCATGAGCGGGTTGCTGGCATATTTAGTCCAAGGGCCTAACGGATGTTCGGCGGTTGAGATGCCTATCCCATAATACTCATATCCGGTATCATTGGCAGAATAGGTCATGTAGTAACGCCCGTCATGCTTGAAAACGAACGCGCCTTCGTTGCATCGGTTCTTGTTCCACCTTACTTTTTCCCAATCCTGGGCAGCACCCGATACGAAAACCGGTTCACCATCCAGTCCGGAAAGATCTCTTTTCAGCTTTGCCGCATAAAGTTCTCCGGTGGTTATCGTATCTTGCGCGCCGTTCTTACTGAAGTAGACATAAGGGGTACCATCATCATCAACGAATATATCCGCGTCAATAGCCGAATACCCTAAGTCGAACCACGGCGCATGGAGGTCTGTGAACGGTCCGCCCGGTTTGTCACTTACGGCAAGACACGTCAGCAGCTGATCTCTGCCTTTGATGGCACAACTATAAGTCATGTAAAACTTACCGTTGTAGTATTCCACTTCCGGAGCCCAATAAGCCCCTGTCCCGATATGGTTTTCCGTTTTTTGGAAAAGAAGCCCGTGATATTTCCACGTAATCAGGTCGGTAGAAGTATAGCAGGCAAACCCTTCGCCTTCGGGTAAAGTAGTCGTTCCGGTCAGGTAGTAAACGGAGTCATGCTGATATACGAACGGATCAGCTATATACAGCGGATTCCCTTCTTCCGTTTTCAGCGGATTCGTATAACTCTTTCTTTCCTGGGGCATATTTTGTTTGCACCCGAATGCCAGTATGCAACTGGCAAGTAAACATAAAAAACGATAATATTTCATACTATTCAGAAAATATTAGTTCAATTCAAATCTTACGGCCTCCTCGTCCGAGCAGTCCATTATGGCTTTTGCCTTCCCGGAAGCCTTTCTCCAATTCCAGACGTTTGGAAGCTGTTAACTCTATCACTTTGATCTTTGCGATAGCTATATGGTTTTATATGTGCATGCAAAGCTACACAAAAATCGTGATATAAACTAATTTT